>ONUI01000164.1 GCA_900320995.1 uncultured Eubacteriales bacterium | reverse complement strand
CGCCCATACCGCCGGCTTTGCCTCGGTGGTGCCGTCCGTCCATTTCCAGCCGGAATTAAGGATCAGAGCAGCGGTATAGATACCCGCGTCGGTCTGGGGATCGTTTAATGAAACCGTATAGCCCGCAGTATCCGTATAGGGACAGTTCTGAGCCTGTCCGTTGTAGGTCAAGACAACCTCAGCAGGAGGCGCGACGGTCTTGTCGTCTTCCACCACAACCTGCGTCTCTTTACCCTTCTCGGGAATCTCCACCTCTACCAGATTGGAGATACCGCCGGAATCGTAATCATAGAGCGCGACCTGAACCTGATCACCGGCGTTCGGCTTGTCAGCCTCGGTATAGTACAGTGGTGTGAATACCGCTTTTTTGCCATTGCCCTTATCGATGATGTCGGTATCGGGATTGACCGTCCACAAAGCGGCAACTTTGTACCATTTTCCGTCGATCCTAAAGCCTTTCATACCGAAATTGGTATTCTCAGCTTCTTCCTCTGAATTGACAGGCTTCAGTACAAAGACCTCTGCATTCGTGTGGTTATCCGGATCGTCGTATGACATCCATACAGCGGGATATTCTGCCATCTCACCCTGTGCGCTCGGATCAGGGTTCTTGTCATAATAGACGACCTCGTGGATCTTATGCGCAGATTCAGGCATGTTTTCGATCGTTTCCGCTGCCGTTGACAACGCGGTCATCGGGATCATTCCGATGAGCATGACCAGTGCCAGAAAGACAGATAAAACTCTTTTTTTCATTTGGATTACTCCTTTCGGTTTTGGAACGATAAACGAATCGACTATATTCCTATTTTTCCTTTTTAGAAAAATTCTTCTGCATTTCATTCAGCTCTCTGATCTGCTTTTTATATCCGAAATACATGATCAGCCAGATGATGAAGAAGCCGACGAGCTGCATACCGGATATGATCAGCAGGGCACCGATATTGCTCACCCATCCGAGCAGGAGCGCGATCGGGATGAACAGCAGGACGATCAGCGCACAGTGCAGCGCCGTAGCCGCCGCCAGCGGCATTCGCTCAATCTCATAGAAGGACATACCGGCAAAGCAAACAGCGCCGTAGAGTCCGGAGAAAAGGCTCTGGAGAAGCATGGCGACCGTACCGTTGCCGCCCGCCATATCGAGCAGCTTCTGAGACGCAAAGGTGACGCCGCCCGTATCCGAGTTTCCGGTCAGGATCGCGATCAGATTACCGACGACCATACCGATCAAAAAGCCGATCCCCGCCGCCTTTATGGTTTTCTTTAACATAGGTATCCCTCCTCTCCGGAGAGTCGCTGTCTGATCAGCGGGATATACCGCCGCGACGCCCATGTTTCCATTCCGTTGTTGAATTCGATACGGAGGGTGCCGCCAATGGTGAAGTCGTATTTTTGTACCATACTGAGGTTGATCAACTCAAAGCGCGATACGCGCAGGAACTTGCGGCTGAGGAGCTCCTCGATGCTTTGTAAGCTCTGTTTGGCGCAGTATATGCCGCTTGTTGCCGTTACGCGAACGTTTTTGCCGTCCGCGGATACGAAGACGATCTCGTCCTCGTCTATCACGCAGGAGCAATTGTTGCGATCCAGCAAGGTGAGCTTTACCGATTCACGGGTCGATAGCTTTTCGATCAAGGACAGGATTTGATCGTCCTTCTCAGAAGCGCGGATGACAACGTCGATATCGTCTGTCGATTGATCTCTTTCAAAGCGGACGTTGATCTTTTTCATACGGCAACTCCCTCCTTTCTTGTTTTATCGCCGGATGCCGGCATTCTTCCGACGGCGGATGATAATATCCGCAGTCTTGACACAGGGGTTCTGTCCTGCCGGAGATCTCACACCAGGGCTGATGTTGCCAGCCGAACTTTGTCCGACAGTATCGGCAAACAAAACGGGAGCAGCTTCCGTGTATGATATGATCCGTTTTCATACCGACAGCTCCTCCCTGTTTTCAAACTTTCATCTGCTTTTTTAACAGAATATTATTATGGTATGTGATGATTATAGTAAAAGTGACAAAGCAAATCAAGCGATTTGGTACAAGCGGTAGTTGTAAGGGAACAAACGGCGCTCTGTTTTTTTAAAAAGAGCCGTTCACACCGAATATCCTACCGCTTGTTCCCGTTTTATTGAAAACACATTTCGGCTATCGTATAATGACGGTGAAAAAATGAAAGGGAGGAGTATCATCTTGAAAGCTATCACCATCAAAATCATCTCGCTGATTTGCGCGTTATTCCTTATGATCTCTTTGGCGTCCTGCGGCGCGAAGAACGACGCTAAGGAAACAACGGCGCCGACTGAATCGGCGACAGTCTCAACAGCTACCGAAGCTCCCGCACCTGCAACAACCGAGGCTCCCGCGCCTGCAAAAACCGAGGCTGTAATCGAAACAGAAGCGAAAGCCTCTGCCGATAACGGTCTTGTCGGTTCATGGGATTTTGCCGAGCTGAGCGGTATGGTTTATACCTTTAACGCGGACGGCACCGGTTCATACGATATGTTCGGAGAGGTGATGAACTTCACTTACGAAGCCGACGGTTCCACCTTGAAGATCACCTTTACAGATGAAGGCGTTGACGTGCCGACGGAGCTCGCATACACAATTGACGGTGACTCATTAAATGTAAAAGACTCACTGGGTAATGATACGATCTATAAGAGGAAATAATCATGGATAAAACGAAACAACATAGCAGACTTTTTATGATCCTCAACTGTCTGGCACTGGGGATCATTGCGATGAATCTGACCGCTCCCGTACACGAGGCGACCCATCTGCTGACCCAGATGCTTGCCGGTGCAAAGCCGGAAGTATTGGCGTTCGGCTGTGCGGGTACCGTTGAAGGAACCGCGACAGCAAACCTTGACTCGGCCTTCTGGAAAGTGATGTTCTCCGGCTCCGCGGCGCTGATGAATATCCTGATCGGCACCGTCCTGTTGATCGTGCTCAAAAAGGCTAAGCTGGGACCGCTGAGCAGACCGCTCGTCCTGATGACGACCATCATGCACTACAGTATGGGCTTCGGCTATTTTCTCAGGGACTTCTTCCTGTATGATCCCGATCCCGCTCCCAACGTAGAGCAGGGCGACTGGGCAAAGGTGCTTGAAAACTTCAACGGTAATATCGTGCTGCGGATCGCCATGCTGATCGTCGGAAGTCTGGGCATCCTCTTTGTATTCTACATCGCGTGGCGGCAGGCGTATCACTTCATCAGCGACAACAACGATAAAAAGGAGCGCAATCAAGTCGCTTCGGCGCTCTATCTGTTTCCGTATCTGTGTAATGCCGTCGTGTTCACGCTTGTTGAGCTCAGAGGTCCGGTCGCAAGAACAAGCATGGAGAGCTTTCTGATCATCAGCCCGATCATCAACATCTTCGGCATGATCGGCTTCTTCTGGGGTTATATGTTCGTCGCGCATATGGTAAAGCCGCGCAAGGACAACGTATATTACTTCTCTATCTGTGATGAGAAAAAACCGGTGCTGTGGATCGCCGCTGTCGCAGTCATCCTGTTCGACGCCCTCGTCCTCTGCCCGGGAATCTATTTCTAAAACTGTTTTTCTGATTATGGTTCTGATACCGCTCTGATGAAAATTCGTCAGGGCGGTATCGCATCTTATATTGAAACAACAGGTTCTGTCTTGATATAAAGAAAAGGTACCACGCCGATGCGTGATACCTTTTTCTGGCGGAGGACAAGAGATTCGCTCAGTTTGCGGTTCCCGAATCAGCCGCGGGACACGCGTGTCCGCGTTGTTTGCTCGGCTTCTTCGACCGCTTCACCTCGTCGTCGTTTGCTGAAATCGATCGGCGTATCCAGTTGGTACGCCTGTACTCGTATCGCAACTCCTCCTCTCCCCAAAAAGCAGGCTTTTCGGGGTCCCCATGTGCTCTCACTGTATCATCCGCCGGATGCGTTCGGCGATGACGCTCACGCCGCGTAGAACGTGGCTCTCGGCTCGAATTTACATGCGTTCCAAGGAGGACAAGAGATTCGAACTCTCGCGCCGCGTTAGCGACCTACTCCCTTAGCAGGGGAGCCTCTTCACCACTTGAGTAATCCTCCATGTATGTAAAGTAACTTACGTATTATTTAGTTGGCGGAGAGAAAGGGATTCGAACCCTTGGTCCCTTGCGGGATCACTAGTTTTCAAGACTAGCTCCTTAAACCACTCGGACATCTCTCCGTAAAGCAAGTAAAAGTTTATCACAACCGCGCAAAAATGTCAAGCAGTTTTGCAGAAATAAACACAAGTCTTGCCGACGAAGGGAGATACTTTGTTATAATACTTTGCAATAATATCAACGTAAATAAAATGAGATACTCGCTTTGCTCAAACATTTTATTACAATCCCTCACCCGCTCCCGCGGGAGCCTCCTCGCCGGAAGCGGCTCCCCCTCTGTCGCTTTGCGACGTCTCCCCAACGGGGAGCACCTTTCCCAAAGGGAGCCTTTTGAGTGACAGCGTGTCGCACACGACCCCTATACCAAAGGGAGCCTTGAATAACGGCTTTTCAGAGATCGATCATTACTCATAAACAAACAGGGATAACGGAAACGATCATCCGCTATCCCCTTTCATTATGTCAATTATCTGAATCGCACCTTGCTGTCGCCCAGGAAGAACAGCGCCAGCGTGCCGGGTCCGACATGAGAGCCGGTGACGGGCTCATAGACGACGTTGAGGATCTCCTTCGGCGGCTTCTTCTTATTGAGCAGCTCGATCAGATACTCCGCGTCCTTTTCGCAGTCGGCGTGCGCGATGCCGACGATCTGCTCCTCGGGATCCTTGACCAACATATTATATCGCTGTGCGAGCGCGTCGATGGCTTTCTTTCTGCCGATCACCTTGGAGAAGTTGACGATCTCGCCGTTCTCATTGCCCTTGAGGATCGGCTTGACCTGCAGCATGTTGCCGATCACGGCAGCGGAACCGGTGAGTCGACCGGTCTTTTTCAGATACATCAGATCATCCACGGTGAACACCTGATACATACAAGCCTTTTCATCCTCGAGCTTCTGGTATGTATCATCGATCGTCATGCCCTCGTCACGATAATCGGCGGCTTTCAGCACAAAGATACCCTCACCCAGTGACGCACCGAGTGTATCGACGAGCAGAATCTTTCTGTCGGGGTACTTCTCGACTAGCTCCTTCTTCGCGATCTCAGAGCAGTTGAACGAACTGCTGATACCCGACGACATGCTGACAAACAGGATATCCTGACCCTGTGACAGGAACTCTTCAAAGAAATCGACATAGCTCTGGAAATTGATCGCGGAGGTTTTGATGTCCGCGCCGAGCCGCATTGCCTTAAAAAACTTCTTTCCGTCAAAGCCCTCGGTATCCAGACAGGAATACTGCTTGTCACCGATCGTGTAGTGATACGGGATGACCTTGATGTCGCGCTCTCTGACGAGCGCGGAAGGTAAATTAGCGGATGTGTCCGTCAAAATAGTAAAACTCATATGTTCCTCCGAATTTGACGGCATACGCAGTCAGGGTGATCGCGCCGGATCATCGCCCTTTGCAATACGCCATATTACCCTTTTATTATACACGAAATTTAGAAAATTTCAATCCACAAAGCAATTTCATATTCTACGGGTAAAGAACCGATACTCTCCCGCCGTATCAATGCGGTATCTCAGGGGTAGAAAGCCGGCTCTACCGGGAGTAGAACACAGTATTTATGCGGGATGCGAGCGTGTGACATCAGATAGAAAAAAGTTGGAAACAATCGGGCGGATAGTCCCCAAAATATATGTTGCAGTGGATTTGTAGGGGTCGGCGCCCTCGACGACCCGCAACGTGGCGGTGGATAATAGGCGACATTTGTAGGATAAGTTTCGGCGGGAGCATTCCTCGGCGGAGACGCCTCCCCCTCTGTCACTTCGTGACGTCTCCCCAACGGGGAGCACCCCCGCCCTACGGTAAACGTTGCAGTGAATTTGTAGGGGAGCGGCTTGCTGCTCCCGAGGGAGGACGCTGGTTAAGATGCGTGTCGAGAAAATGCTCGTTACCGTAGGGACGAGCAATGCTCGTCCGTGTAGTTGAAACGTTTCTCCCCTATCTCACGCTTTCGATATAGAAACGCCCGTCATTCTGCGGACGAGGACACGCGTGTCCAGTGGTCATCCCTACGGAAGATGTGATTTGCTTCGCGGCTGGTGACATCGAATGGATGGGTCACGGTACGTCGCAAGCGCCGTACCCTACGGAGATGTTGGATTTGCTCCGCGTTGGAGTGATATGTATCGGAATGATTCGGGTCGTCGAGGGCGCCGACCCTACAATAAGGTTCATTTGCTTCGCCTACAGACATATAACCTCGGCACACATAATAATTGGATTATTTTTCCAATTTGGAAAATAGTAGGCTGAAAACGCATTTTGAACAGGAAATTTATAATTTCATAAAAGAATGTTAACAAATGCGTAATAGTTATTTCCGTTTTCGCATAAAAAGGCGTTTATTATTCTTGTCGGGAATTGTCAAAACTTGTCATGATGGCTCTTTTTTCTCTTTTGAAAATAAAGGTTACAAGATGTAATCAGCCAAATTGTGAACAATTTTTGTATACTCTGTACACAATTATGAACAGAAATTAAATTCTGTTGTGATTTTAACAATAATTCACCCAAAAGACTTGATATTGGAATAATTCTTGTGTATAATAATGACAGTTTTGTTACCAAGTTATTCAAAAACTGATTCTCGACGAGTCCGAAAACGCCGATTTCAAGCCGTTTTTTCC
>ONUI01000024.1 GCA_900320995.1 uncultured Eubacteriales bacterium | reverse complement strand
CGCCACAATGATCTCGACCTTGTTCTCATTCCAAAAGGATTTTTTCTCCGGCTTTTCGGCACTTGACCCATCGTTTTCGGAAACATCCACGGGTGCGGCGTTTTCTGTTATGTTCGCATCGGTTTCTTCCGATGAGACGGTATTCACAGCTTTGTTATCCTCAACCATTGTTTACTCCTTACGTTATGTGGATTTCTGATAAGAAATCGAATAAAACCGCTAAAACCTGTTTCCTATCAGAAATCGGCATAAGCATATTCTCCGGCGATCGGCAATGCAGTGCAGCCGCTCTCACTTCAAGAACGGCTGCAGCATTATATTACGGATTGATCGAAACAACCCTCCGTCACGAACACAAGTGTCCGTGCCACTTCCCTTAGAAAAGGGAGACATAGTAGAATGATTATTCTGCGAGCATATTCTTGCCCTTGCTCAGCAAGGACAGATAAACGATATACGCAATGATGTTCAGTACGAGAGCAACAACTGCGAGGACGCCGCCGAGGACGGAAGCGAACATACCGCCGAATACCAGAACAAGGATGTTGGCGATCAGAGACAGCGCGTAGAATACGACGATGATGGTCAGAAGGCTCTTGCCCTGCTTTGCAACTTCATCGTTGCCGATCTTAACGGCAAGGTTGGTAATACCCTTGATGACAAGTTCTGTACGATCTGGCAGATGCTCTGAACGGTAGCGTTCTGGTAGAAGATACCGCCGACAACTGCAGCGATCAAGCTGATGATAATGAGAATCAGAGCAGTCTTGAAAGCGCCCTCATCCTTAGAGGCGTTGATGATACCGACCAGCGCCATGATACCGCCGATCAGCGCCAGGATCGAAGCGGCAGCGATCAGAAGTACGGTACCTACACCGGCAGCGATCGTTCCGCCCTGGGAGTTAGCATTTGCAATCAGCTTGAGGATTTCGGCAGTGAAGATTCTTTTCACGCCTGTTGCAGCATTTTGGAATTTCATAGTGTTCCTCCTTGAAATAAATATGGATTTTTATAAGATAGCGCCCTGCCCTGCAAAGCCGGACGCTGACTCACCGGAACATAAAAAACAGGCGCAGTGCATCTACGTCTGTGTTGTCTTATCGGAACAGGAGATAACGGAAAAAGGGCGCAACAGTATACGGCGCCTTCATCCTGTGCTGTGCCAATGCATCCCATCGTCATCACCATGCAAGCCTTTCGGTAATTTTCACCAACCGTTACGTAGTATTGTTAATATTATAGTATACTTTTACACAAATTACAAGAGACAACGCAAAAAAACAGAGAGTATTTATTGTTTGAAAAGCATTTTGTTATTTCGATGTACACACGCCGTGAATATTCTGATTCTTTTCTATCTATAAAACAATCCACCGGCTCGATCGTCAGCCGGTGGATTTTTCATTTTATCAATCTTTATTACTGAACAAGTGCTTTCATGCTCTCCTTATACTCCGGAGCGCAGTAGAGCTGGTCGATATACGCGAGCGTTCTCTCCTTTGAGATCGCCAGCGCTTTATCTAATGACTTTTTACAATACGGTACCGACTCTCCGTGAAGCAGGCTGAGCGCCAAGCGCACATAGAAAGCCGTGCGGATATCGTTCTCGTCGAGGCCGCCCATCGTGCCGTACTTTCGGGCAATCTTGACCGCTTCTTCAAAGCCGGCGGAATCAACCTCAAACATCTTTTGATAGAAATTCGCGTTGTTGCTTCTGGAACGGCTGGCGACATTGGAGCAGATCCGATAGCCGCCCTTGATCTCACGCAGGAATACGAACTTGCCGGGATGCGCCGCGTATCTGACCCAGGTGTGCGAGTCCTCCGAAACCGATTCACTCGGGAAGGGCTCCTGTACCGCCAAGGAGGTTTTGACCGCCGTGCAGGACGTCAGGTTGGTATACTTCTTTCTGGTCGCGATACCGATCCACGCGTTCTCGCCCTCTACGACGTCCACCTGATGCCCGTCGATGATCTCTCTGACCGACATCAGAATCCGGTCATGCGGTACGACGTTACCGTTTTCATCGATAACGTCAAAGCTGGTGTACACCACGTTCACCGTGTCGTCCTCGTCAAACGCCTTTCTGACGAGCTCAAGTCGGCGGGGATCGGACAGATCGTCGGAGTCATTGAAGAGAATGAACGGCGCGCCCACTGCCTGCGCGTAACGAACGCCCTTGTTCCTTGCCGCGCCGGAACCGCAGTTTTTATCCGTGTATATGACATGGAGCTTTTCCTTCAGATCCTCTTTCATCTCATCGATGGTATCATACACGCTTTGACTGTCCGACAAATCGTCGACCATGATCAAGAGCCAGTTATCATCCGTTTGATTTTTGACGGATTCGACAGCTTCTCTGAAAAGGCGCAGCTCTGTTTCGTCACCGCTGAGCTTTACGGGCATAATAAACGCCGCTGTGTTCTTATCCATGCGTTATCTCCCTGTTATTCTTCATCTATCGAATTGACGATAGTAAAATGTTCATGACATCTGTTACATTCATATTCCATAGCCGACCTGCCGTCTGAAAGAGTCACTTCGGATCCGCTGCCGAAGGAATGTCCGAGCGCGGAAAGATCCTCGTAATGAACGTCAGAATAATTCTGCCCGTCCCAAGCAGCGTTCGCCGTCCGGGTGATCCTTCCTGCTTTGGTACACGTTGCCGCTTCGGTCGAGGAGGTGACGTCGGCAGGGATTTCCGCAATGATGTTTCCATCGCTGTCTGTGACCACCAGCGTTGCGGAACCGTCGTCATTCCATCTCCAGCTCGTCGTACTCGCCGATGGCTGCTGCGCGGAATTCTGCGACGAACCCGATCCGCTGTTCCCGGAGGAAGAAGAGCTTGAGCCGTTATCCCCGGGGTTGCCTGTGGGCGCCTGTGTGGGCGCGGTCGGATTTTCGCTCGGTGCTTCACTCGGCGGCTGTTCAGAGGGCTGAGAGGGGTTCGCCGAGGGATCCGCGGAATCCGGTGTAGCGCCGCTGTCCGCCGCCGCGGCAGGCAGATCGGGATCGGTCGGCGGCTGAGAACGCTCTTTCAGGCTCGCCTGATAGCCCGCCGTGATCATCACAGCGCCCGCCAAGAGTCCCGCGATCTGGCGCAGGATGACCTGACGGCTCTTGCCGTTGCGCATGACGCCTGCCGCGATCGCGTTCGACTTTTGATCGTCTTGATCTTTCGTTGTATCCTTCATCTCGGGGAAAGTCTGATATTCCTCGAGGTTCCGTTCCATGTAGCCGGTCAGGTCGCCATAGTTTTCTTTTTTGAATTCAAAGTTATACGGATCGCTTTTGTGCGTTCTGTTGAATACATCGAAGGAGACTCTTTGTCCTCCGCTGCCTACATTACGCGAGGACGATCCGAATCCATTAGCTTTCATGGCGTTGCCTCCACTTCAGATTACTCTGCCGCTTCTACCTCATCTTCATCATAATCGGTCGATCCGAGCTGGATCCCGTTCTTCTCAAAGAGGAGCTTATACTCGAGGAACAGCGCGCGCTCGATCTCGAATTTATCTTCTTCCTTACAGCCGCCGACGATCAGAAGGTTCTGCACGCCCTTCTTTGTGATCTCACAAATACCGAGGTACAAGGGCTCGCCGATCAGTCTGGGATACTTCGCGTTCATATACGTCATATCAGTGCTCTTACAGAGCTCCTCGACACGCTCGATTGACTCCTGAGGCGCTAACGGGATCGTGATCGCCGCAGCGGACTGTCTGTCGGTCAGGTTGACTAACGAGCCGATCGCGGAGTTGCGAACCGTCAGAACGTCGTTGCCGATATCCGCGATCTTGGTGGAACGGATACCGATCGAGATGACCGTACCGCGGAAGCCGTCTACTACGATGATGTCGCCGACGTCAAAGAGCTTTTCCGCGATGATGAATACGCCCGCTACGATATCCTCGATCAGAGAGGTCATACCGAGACCGATGATCAAAGTCAGGATTCCGAGTCCGGCGAGAAGCTCTGTCGTATTCACGCCGAGAGCGCCGAGGATCAGGAACAAAACGATGATATAGGATACGTATTTGACCAGGTTGCCCAACAGCTCGATCAGCGCGACGCCGCCCTTCTTCTCCTCTGCTCTCTTGGCGGCGATCTTGTCAATGATGAATCGGAGCAGATAGCTGACACAGATCGTCAGGATGATCAGGCTGGCGGCACGGATCACGGGATTCGGCGCTGTGCCGGAGAAGGGATTGACGCTGTCCACGATATCTGTCGGCATAAACAATCTGCCGAGTAAGAGAACAACGATATATGCCACCGCGACCACGGCTAAGATGATACGGATTACAAGCGTCGATGTTTTGATCTTCGGCTTGCCCGGTTTATTATTGGGTTCTTTATTTGCGCTGTTATGGAGCTTCTCCATATCTTCCTTGGAAATCTTTACTTGAACATGCCCTTCACTCATAGTTTGTTCCTCCTATTTTTCGGCAATACACATCAGTCCGCTGTGCAGTTGCCATTATTTTATTTCAAACGGCGTCGTCAGAGAATTCTCCGCGCCGTCTATCCATGTGACCGTCAACGAATACGTACCCTTGGGAACGCCTCTGAACGAGATGCTGTCCGACGATACATCATTCAGCTCATAGATCGTGTCGCCGTCCTTTGAGAGCGTTACGGAAACGGCTCCCGAATACCCTCCGAGTGAAACATCACTCCTGATGCTGTAATACGGCTTATAGCCGATCGCGTAGGTCATGATCTGATCGGTGTAGATGTATACCAGACCGGCGTTCGCATCGACGCGGTAGGTACCCGCCGCCCTGCTGTCGCTTTCTGTCAGCATCAGAACGCCCGAGCCGTCGGAGCGATACACCGCCAGCTCCTTCTTGTTCACAAAGGAGCAGGGGATCACGATCTCCAGCACATTCTGTGTTTCGGAAAGGGTCGAGGTCAATGAATCCACCGTTTTCTCGACCGTAAAATCATAATACGTAAGATTTCTGTCAGCGGCGTAGCTTTCGATACTCGCCGCGGCATCTTTGTCGGTGGCGGAGACCGGCGTGACCGTCATCCTGACCGTCACATTCTTATCGGAAGAGATCATCTCCTGATCTCTGACCGACTTCGCCTCTTTATTGAGACCGCCGACGACGATGTTATTGTCGTTGCCGACGACATTCAGCAGAGAATCGGTATTCGCGTCAAAGATGCCGATATCATAAGTCGTGCTCTGGTCGATATCGACCATATCCGTCACGGTCGCTCCGTCGTATTTGACTACGATATTATAGACGCCGGGAGGTGCGGTAAAGTAATAGCCGCCGTCGCTGCCCGAGATGATCTGATCGACAGCCTTGCCGCCGAGGGTCAGTGTGACGACCGCGTCGCTGACAGGATTGTTGTCGTCATCATAGATCCTGCCGCTGACCGTCGTCCATCCCTCTTCAGCCAAAGTGACCTTCACACAGGCGGGAGCTAAATCGATGTGGTTGGAATCGGCTATGACCTTATACCAGATATAATAGTTGCCGACGTTTTTGGCGATCGGAACACTTGTACTGTATTTCGCGTCAGAGGGAGTGATCCTTTCGTCGCTGCCGACCGCGTAATAGAGTGTGCCGCCCGTCACCGAGCCCGGTTCGACCAGCGTCTGGAAGGATTCGTTATACACGAGCTGATCCTTCGCGTGCGGCGCTGTCGTGATTTCAGCGTCAACGGGATCGATCGTGATAAAGCCGTCGGTGACATGAAAGGTGACCTTGGCAAAGTTATCATTCGTGTTGCTGAATTTATCCGCCGTGAGTCCCATCTGTGTGGTTCCCACATTGGTTCTGACCGCCTCGGCTCTGCCGCTGTAGGTGATGTTCTTTGTTACGTCATACAGCGTACTGCTTGCCGTCGCGTCATAGCCGTCCGCGCTGTGCGCGTTGCCGTCATAACCAACTTTCAGGGTGTGACCGGTGATGGTCACGGTGACATCGATCGGGGTGATCTTGATCTGCGCAGAGCCGTTGACCGGGATGTAGCCCAACTTGGACGCCTCATAATATACGGTATAGGTTCCGGCGTCGGTATAGGTCGGATTATCGGTCAGCGTGTAGCTGCCTTCGGTCGTTCCGTATTTGATCGTGACGCCGTCGGGAACAGAAACGGTAATGCCGTGCGCATTGCCGTCATAATCGCCCTCATACCCTTCGGCTGTGACGCCCGTCAACTCTTTGCACAGCCATACTTCGCCGTCTACGGCGGCAACTGAATATTCACTGTTGTCACTGATGAAATACTTTGCGGGATCGGCACTGCCCATGTTGTCTTTCCAACCGTTGGTGAATTCGCCTTTGCCGTCAACGCGCATCGTAACCGAGATCTTTGCATCCCCGGTCAGCGCGCCGGTAAGGTTGAGCTTGTGACCGTGTTTATATTCGGTACGATCCCAGTCGAGATTGCTCGGGGCGCCGTTGACCAAATTATCAGTAATGACCGGAGAGCCGGAAATGAATACCTCGTGATCCGCGTGCGCACCTGCAGCATAATCGGTCGCGCCGGCAAAGTTGTTTTCAACGCGTCCTC
This sequence comes from uncultured Eubacteriales bacterium, assembly GCA_900320995.1. Lineage (GTDB taxonomy): Bacteria > Bacillota > Clostridia > Oscillospirales > Acutalibacteraceae > Ruminococcoides. The sequence continues at coordinate 8,747 of ONUI01000024.1, read as the reverse complement.
CGCTTATATAAAGGTAATGACAATGGATGCCGCCCGGATTATTTGTCGCACAGTTATATGAAACCGTGCCGCCGGTCATTTTGACGCTGTCATCAGAGCATATGCCGGCGCCCCACCCGGAGACATAATTATACTTGACCGCGCCGCCGTTCATGATAAAGCGATCTTCATGGAAGGTGCTGTCACCGTTTATTTTGATGCCGCCGCCCATAAAGCTTGATTGATTGCCGATGATCACACCGCCGTTCAGCGTGAGCTTGCCGTTCGTCTGAACTACAATACCGCCGCCGCTTTGGGCGTTACCGCCGGTGATGTAGCCGCCGGTAAAGGTTTTGTATCCGGAAGTCAAGCCGTCATTGACCGTTGCCAGTCCGGCACCGTTGGCTTTCTCATTGGAAACAGTGAATTTATGTTCAACTTCTGTATTGCTGTCATTGACGATCAGCTGTGAGCTGCCGCCGATGTTGATGACACTTCCGCTGCCGGTCATTTTGATACCGTGACCGTTGAGGTCGAGCGTATGCTCGCCGGAGGGTACGGTGACGGTGCTGTCAGTCGTGACGTCAGCAAGCAGCTTGAGGGTACTGCCCACTGTCCAAGCGTTCACCGCATCGGATAAATAACCGTAATCCGTCGTGGTATCTCCGCTGATAACGCTCGCGACATATTCCTTCCACTGAGCGTAAAGAGTAAGGTCTCCGGAAAGCGTTATGTTTGCTTTGTCATCGTATGCGGTACCGCTGCCGTCCTTTTCAGTATTCCAGCCCGCAAAGCTGTAACCTGTTCGGGTAAACGTATTCTCGTTCAGCGTTACGTTTGTCACCGTCGCGAGCTGAGGATCCATCTCACCCTCACCCCCATTGGCGTCAAAGGTGATGTAGAGATCGCCGAGGTCGCCGCTGCCGGTGAACGCCGCTTCGCCGTCCTTACGGATCACGGTAACGCCGCTCAAACTGTCGTCGAGCTTGAAATAGTCCGCCGGGTGGGCGGTGCCCATGTATTGATTCCAGTTCTTCGTAAATACGAAGGTCTTACCATTCTTGAGATCGTTCCAACGATAGATCGGACTCATCGTGATACTCGGAGTGCCTTTATCGTTGGTCAGCGCTCCTGCCAGCGTGAGTCGCTGGACGCCGGAGCCGTCATTGTCCAGATTAATATGTGAATTGGGAGCGCTTGTACCGCTTGTCTTCCAATCGCCGTGAACGGTCGGGTCGCCGGACAGCAGGAGCTCGCCGACGAAATTCACTGACGCCTCGCCGTCCTTGTCCGCAGTCCATGTGGAAATGTTGTTGATGATCTGAACGTCGCCGCCGATCCTGAAGACCGCCGAGCCGCTTCTTCCTGCCCAGATCGCGCTGCCGAAGCGATCAGTTTTGTTATTTTTGATGACGCCGCCGGTGATGCTCACCGTGGTCGCGGAAGTATCGGAGCAAACGCCGCCGCCGACATACGAGGTGTTGCCGGAGATCTCGCCGCCCTCCATATAAAACTTACCGCCGTTGCGGACATGAACGCCGCCGCCGCAGTTGCCGATGCCGCCGTGGGTATTCGCGTTGCCGCTGATGGCGCCGCCCTTGAGCGTGAGCGTACCGCCGTCGACCGTAACGCCGCCGCCGTAATTCTGACCGACGCTGCCGCCGGTGATCTTACCGACATTTTCGGAGGTATCGTCGATGGTCAGCACTGCGCCGCTGCCGACGGTAACGACGCTGTAGCCCGACGACCCTGCCTTGAGAGCATAACCGTTCAGGTCAAGGATATGCTCACCGGAGGGGACGGAGATAGTGCTGTTCGTGGTGACGTCCGCTAAGAGCATGAGCGTGCTGCCGGATGTCCACGCGCTCACCGCGTCGGAAATCGTGCTGTAATTCGTCGTGGTATCTCCGCTGATAACACTTGCCACGGGAGGAGGAGCGATCTCCGCCTCGCCGTTGTTATTCAGGATAACCGCATAATTGCTGTCGTCGCTCGTGAAATACTTTGACGGATCGGTCGCGGCGTGGAAAGCGCCGTAACCCGCGGTAACGGTAAAGGGTGCGTTTCCGTTTGTACCGACGCCGATCGGCGCAGTCAAGGTCAGCTCGCCGTCAAGGATCACCTTACCGGAAACCTCTTTACGAATAAACAGGTTATTCTGTTTGGAGCCGTATGTTTCCTGATAATTATCTTTAATCAGTACATTGCCCTGAATGTGACATTCTGAACCGTTCGGCATATGGATGCCGCCGCCTTTCCACATACCGCCGTTTTGAGCAAGAACTGCGTTTTCGGTAACCGTTCCGCCGCTCATATACAATCTGCCGTTATTTTCAAGTTCAATTCCGCCACCGCCTGAGTTTGCGGTATTGTTGGAAATGATACTTTTTTCGTATAGATAAGTTTTACCGTATATTCCTATACCGCCGCCCCAGTTAGCGGTATTATAAGAAACGGCACCGCCGTACATCTTAAAGTTATCGACACTCGACGCGGCTTGATTGTTACCGGAAACCGAAACGCCGCCGCCGTGGCTTACAGCATTATTTCCGATAATGGTGCCGCCGTACATATTGAACTTACCGCTTACTGCAACACACACGCCGCCGCCATAAGGGTTGGCGTTGCCGCCGGTGATGTAGCCGCCGCTGACGGTATGGTTTCCGTTTGCTTCGTTAAGCGCAGCAAGTCCCGCTCCTTTGGGTACGTCGAATTTGTGCGTTGTATCTGTATTGCTGTCATCCATATTCAGCGTCGCGCCGTTTCCGACGTTGATAACACTGCCGCTGCCGGTCATTCTGATACCGTGACCGTTGAGGTCGAGGGTATGCTCGCCTGCGGGAACGGCGATCGTGCCGCTTGTGGTGACGTCCGTCATCAGCTTAAGCGTGCTGCCCGCTGTCCAAGCGTTCACCGCGTCGGAAATTAAGTTGTAATTCGTCGTGGTATCTCCGCTGATGATACATGCCGCGGGAGGAGGAGCGATCTCCACCTCGCCGTTGTTGTTAAGGATCACAGCGTAACCGCTGTTGGCGCTTGTGAAATATTTTGACGGATCGGCGTTGCCCATGATGTTTTTCCAGCCGACTGTAAACTCGGCAGGAGTATTCATCAAAACATGGATATCCGCCTCTTCGGTGAGCGAACCGTTTATCATGAATGTTGCGTTCGCACCCAGATAAAGGTCATCGTTATTACTATTATCCTTGATCACCGGATTGCCGGAAAGCTTGAATCTATCGTTTTTACCGTCGTAGAATACGCCGCTGCCGCCTGCACCGGCAGTATTGCGGACAACAGAGCCTCCTGTCATCTCAATCGGACCGGCTATTTGTATGCCGCCGCCATAGCTGCCGCAATAGTTGTCGGAGATCTCGCCGCCGTTCATCGTCATCTTGCCCTGACTGCCGCCGGGTACATAGGTGGTGACGCCGCCGCCGTTTCCGGAAGCGTAGTTGAAGGCGATCGTTCCGCCGTTCATCGTAAAGTATCCGCTGTTGCGAATAGCACCGCCCGAATTGTTATACAAGGTGTTGCCGACGATGCTGCCTCCGTTCATCACGAAGGTTCCCCAGTTGTACACACCGGCTCCGCATCTATCGTGGCTGCCGGAATTATTACGGTAACCGCCGGTAAGATAACCTCCCGTAACCTTAATAACACCGTTGCCGTTGATGACAGATTCTTCTCCGCTGTCGCTTACAGCTGTTCCGCGATAGTTTGTAAGAGTGATATAATGGATCCTGTCGGGATCGCTGTCGTTGAGCTCCAACGACGCGCCTTGGTTGATCGTAACAACTCTGTCGTTACCCGTCATCAAGATACCGTAACCATTGAGGTCAAGCGTATGCTCGCCAGAGGGGACGGTGATGGTGCTGCTTGTGGTAACGTCCGTCATCAGCTTGAGGGTGCTGCCCTGCGTCCAGTTGGAGCCGTCTGCCGCGGTATTGATGTTGTCAAAATAGCTGACAGCGCCGTCTTTTTCCACCTGCGCGACGAGGAGCTTGAGCTGACCGGCGCCTGTGGGCGCGATCGGGCTGCCGCCGCTGCCGAAGGAGGTGGTATAGAAATCATTGACCAGTGTGGTTGTGCCCTGTCCGTTCGCGTAAGCGATCGGATAGAACGCCGCGTTGGTGTTGTAGGTTCCGGCAAAGAGACAGTCCTTGAAGGAGGCGTTGTACCTCGCGCCGTTGCCCAGACCGCCCCAGCCGATCATGCCGCCCTGGATATTGCTCGCGTTCAGGCTGCCGTCGAACACGACGTTTTCCATCGTGATATTCGCGGCGTGAGCGTGACCGATCAGGCCGGCGATATGGGAGGTGCAGCTGACGTCAACACTGACGGTAACGTTCTGTATCGTCAGCGAGCTTTCGTCGTAGATCGATTTACCCTTTGACGCCGCCACCAAGCCCGACGCGTGGTAAGCGGTTGAATTGATGGTACCGTCGACACGGAGATTTTTGATCGTCGTGTTATATGCGAACGCAAACGGCGCCGCGCCGAAGTCCGATCCGTTCAGATTGACAGTCAGCTTATGTCCATCGCCGTCAAATGTGCCGCAAAATACGTTGTCGTTACTGTCCGAGCTGCTGTCCGGTCTGCTGCCGAGTACGGTACTTACGCTGATGTCATCGGTCAGCTTAAAGTATTTTCCGGTGTAATCCGTGCCGCCGCTGTTGATATGATTGCTCAGCGCGTCCCAGTCGTCGGAGGATTGGATGAGATAAGGGCTCTGAGGTGAACCGTCGCCGCTGAACAGCGATGCGCCCGTAGCGCTCAGATCCGCTTCATCAGCAGCCACCTGCGCGTTGCCCAACGCGAGAGCGTCCATAGGAAGCAATAACAAAGCGGTCGCAAGGATCAGCGACATCATCACCTTAAATTTATTGCTCATTATTCTCTTCATAAAGGCTCACCTCGTCTCGATAAAAAAGATAATAGCTTGTGCGGTTTTACACAACAGATTTGTTTTTATCTCTATAAACATGGTTAAGAAGCATAATTATCCAATGATTCATTCATCATAGCACGCTTTGTCCAATAAATGTCCAATAAAAAAGCCGTTTTGTGGAAAAAAATTGAACAAAACGGCAAATTTATCTTGTTATTCAGTTGTCCTATTTGGACTTTTTCGCCAAAAAAGAGCGCCCTCGGTAATGCTCGCCCACGAGTAGTCGCTCATATACTCTCCGCGGTAAGCGTTGACGGCTTCCGGATCGCCTGCAAAGAAGCGATAAACGTCACATTCAAACTCCTCCGGGTTGACCCTGAGCCTGCCCCTACTCATTTCAAAAATGCGCGTTATCCCGTATTCTTTCAGCGTTTCGCGCATGGAGCGGACGTAGACGTCGAGCTGCTTTTGCAGCTTTCTGTCATAGGGTCTGTCCTCCCACAGGATCGACGCGATCTGCGGGCGCGTAACAGTGCCGCCCTGTCTGTCGACCAGATACGCGAGGATCTCCTTGCACTTCGCCATACGGAACCTGACAGGCTGATCGTCAACAAACACATCAAATGTCCCGAAGGTCTTGACGGTCACCTGCTTCTTTGAGCCGAGGGATCTGTCCCTCAGCGAAGAGACATACGCGATATCCTTAGCCAGTACTTCTTTTGAAACGGGCTTCAGCAGATAGCCCGCCGCGCGTACCGCGAAGGCGTCGATCGCGTACCGTGAATAGCCGGTCAAAAAGACGATGGCGGTATCCGGCGAGAGCTCCTTGATCCTCAACGCCAGCTCGATCCCGTTCATGTCCGGCATATCGATATCCAACAGCGCAAGCTCGGCATGGTTCTTCTTGAACCAATCCAGCGCGTCCTGTGCCCTTGTAAAGCCGATGACGTCGCTGACCTCGGGCAGCTCGCGGCACATTGCCGCCGTGTCCTCCATCAAGATCCGTTCATCATCTACACAAATCACTCTCATTGCTTCATCTCCGTTTTCGGGATACGGATCGTCACCGTCGTTCCCTTATCGATCTCGCTTTCGACCGTCATCGTTCCGGCGCACATCTTCTCGATCCTCTCGCGGACGTTATTGATACCGATATGCGAGCCGTCGTCGCTGTAGGCTTCGGCGGTATCAAAGCCGATACCGTTATCGCTAATCGCGATCTCGTGGAAGCCGTCCGACTGACGGGTGCTGACGCGGACGATCCCCTCTTCCCTGATACGCACGCCGTGGCGGATCGCGTTCTCTACGATCGGCTGGATGGTCAGAGCGGGTAGCTCGAAATCAACGTCCCGAATATCATATTCAACGCGGATATTCTTGAACCGCACCATCTCGATCTCGGCATACACGCGTGTATGATCGAGCTCTTTTTCAACGGGGATCAGATCCTCATCGCTGAGCGAATCCAGATTCTCACGCAGATACAGACCGAATTTTTCCGCCACCATCGCCGCTTTATCGGGATCACGCTTGCACAAGGCGCGGAAGGTCGCGATCGTATTGTACAGAAAATGCGGCTGGATCTGTGATACCATGATCCTCATTTGGTGCTGAGAAAGCAATCTTTCCTCGTACTGCTCCGCGAGCTGCAGATGGATCCAGATATAAAAAAACACACAAGAAATGATGATTGCCAAGGTGACAAACGAAAGATGAAACTGATCGATACCCGGGATCGCCACATCCAGAAGCATCGCCCCCAAAAGCAGCCCCAGGCAAATCAACGGTACCGTATAATACCTGGCACGCCCTTTGTACTTTCGACATGTCATCACCAAAAGATTAATCAGCAGGATAACGCTGACAGCATGACTGGTAAAGCCGAGAGGTCCGCGCACAAAAACATTGTTTTCATCGATCGTGTAGGCGACGGATGTAAACAGTGAAGCCACATACACAGCCGTATTGACGCCGACCAGGATCCACCCCAGACGGTAAGAACTCCTGCCGCCTACAAAGTAGTAAAAGATCACGATCAAGATCGGATAGATGATATAACCGTAGGTGCAGTTGATCAAACGAAGCGTCGGATCGGAATAATGATTTGTCAGGTAATAATCCAGAATATCGCTTGCGACCAGCGTTCCCACGATCACCAACGCAACCAGCAAAGTGCGTTTGTAGGTCTTTTGAACATATTTATCCGTTATCACAAAATAGGTAAGACCGAGCAGCATGATCAGCGGAGCCATAACAGAGCTGAATATCCGGATTCCCAATTCCATGACCTTTCCTCCCCTCTCGTGCATTTTACATCGAACCCCGCGGTCGATCCAATGACAAATTCGATATTGATGAATCACAATTATAATTATAGCATACTATATCATGAATTGTCCAATAAATATCCAATAAATGTCCAATAAAATTCCACGGCGCAACCATCCCTGCCGAGCGGGATTTTTCCTGTTTTTCGCGAGGTGATAACGGACTGCAAAACAGCAGCCGTGTCCATCAAAAAACCGATGATAAAAGCAGGGCGTTGATCATTCATCAAAAGCGAAGATTTTTCCGACAACCCTTGATTGTTATTGCAATTCGATACGAAGTATGCTATGCTTTTATCAGTTCAAAAAGAGGGTGTCGGTATGAACGTTATCCATATGAAGTACGCGGTCGAGGTCGCAAAAGCCGGTTCGATCAACAAGGCAAGTGAAACACTGCTTGTGGCACAGCCGAATCTGAGCCGTTCGATCAAGGAGCTTGAAGCCGATCTGGGGATCACGATCTTTTTGCGCACTTCGAAAGGGATGATCCTGACGCCCAAGGGCGAAGAATTTATCGGGTACGCCCAAAACATTTTAAGGCAGCTTGACGAGCTGGAAACGATGTATAAGTCGGAATTGCCCGCCAAACAGACCTTCTCTATTTCCGTTCCGCGTGCCAGCTATATTGCCGACGCCTTCTCAAAATTCACCAACTGTATCGACAAGGGCTCAGCGGAGATCTATTATCAGGAAACCAACTCCAGCAGAGCGATCAAAAACATACTGGAGCACAATTATCATCTGGGGATCATCCGTTACGCCTCCCATTTCGATCATTATTTTAAGGCACTGCTTGATGAAAAGGGCTTGCGGTATGAATTGGTCGCGGAATTCCAATATGTGTTGGTGATGAACTTGAAGCATCCGCTCGCGCAAAAAGAAGAAGTCCGCTATCAGGATCTGGAGCCGTATATCAAGATCTCACACGCCGACCCGTATGTTCCTTCCTTGCCTGCGGCGGCAGTGCAAAAGGATGAACATACCGTCAACTGCTCCCGCAACATCTACGTTTTTTGGTCTGGTGCAAAAGCCGTGTCCCGATAACCAAAAGCTCTACCGGGATATGCTGATATGCCGCAAGGATTACCGGCTCAGCAAGCTCGACCGGGAATTTATGACTGAGCTTCATAACTCCAAAAGCAAATGTCTGCAATAAACGCGGCAGCCCTTCCCTTCCGGGAGCGGCTGCTGTTTTTTTCCAGCGCTGTCATCCTGAGTATTCGCCGCCGGCTAAATGCGCAGTATTCAGCCGAAAGCTCCCCTTCTTCGCCGCAGAAAATGCGGCGTTCGGATCGGTTTCCGCCAATCGAGATATGGTATATCGATAAGTATATTACCGATATACCATTTTCGTTATTCACATAGGGAGAAAATGCAGTTATAATGATAGACAGCAACCAGGAGGTGAGTCTTTGCAGTCCACAATTTCAAAAGCAACGCTCGGTCGGCTACCGGCTTATCTGCATTATGTGGAAAACGTAACAAGCGAACATATTTCGGCGCCGGCAATCGCAAGAGCACTCGACTTGGGTGAGGTTTTGGTGCGCAAG
>ONUI01000023.1 GCA_900320995.1 uncultured Eubacteriales bacterium | reverse complement strand
AACATCTCTATCTTGCCGATCCGATGACGGAAAACGCCAATGCCGATCATCCATCCTACAACAGGATCGTCGACAACGAAGAATTCCAAAGCATCTGGAGATCCGCCTTTTTGGTATCGGATCATGTTTATATCACAGTAAAGAAAAACGCTGAACCGTAACGTTCAGCGTTTTCGTTTTATTAGAAATCAGTATTATTCTTTCACCCTGTTCAGCGGGCCGTAGTAGACGATGTTTCTGTTGAAGCCGATGATCGGAAGGATGATATACGGCACAAACAGCATCCCCCATGCCCACGCGGTCTTGAGTCCAAACGCCTTAGCTGTCCTATGATAGATCTTGAAATAGATCACGAACGCCATGATCAGCATCACGACCGCGGCGATAAAGAAAGTGATACCGACGATCATCAGGATCAGACTTGTACCGCCCGACGATGCCTTGGGATAGGAGTTGTAGGCGAAAACGCCGCCGACAAATATAAAGACCTCGCCGATGATGAAGCACACCGCGAAAATAACGGTGTAGATCAGCGAACGCCAGAAATACTTTGTTTCCCACAGCTCGTCAAAGAGCGTATAAATGTTATAAAACGGTATGATTCCCTTCCAGCCGGGCAGGTTCATCTTCTTATAAGTGAACCACAACCCGATCAGCTGTAACGCGAGCAGGATATGGGAAACGATAAAGCTGAACACAGAAGCTAATATATAAGCAGCCGAAATGGCTCCTCCGGAATAGAATACGGGATACATCAAATCATCTCCTTATCATGTTCATAACAAATCATTCCAACAGCGGTTTCAGATATTGACCGGTGAAGGAAGCCTCACATTGCGCGATCTGCTCGGGTGTACCCTGCGCTACCACGGTACCGCCCATATCGCCGCCCTCGGGGCCGAGGTCGATGATGTGATCGGCGGTCTTGATCAGCTCGAGGTTGTGCTCGATGACGATCACCGTGTTGCCAGCGTCCACCAGCTTGTGGAGCACCTCCACCAAACGATGCACATCGGCGATGTGCAAGCCCGTTGTCGGCTCGTCGAGGATATAGACCGTCTTACCGGTCGGACGCTTGGAAAGCTCCGTGCTGAGCTTCACGCGCTGCGCCTCACCGCCCGAAAGCGTCGTAGCCGGCTGACCGATCTTGATATAGCCCAGACCAACGTCATAGATCGTCTGCAAACGGCGTTGGATCTTCGGGATATTCTTGAAGAACTCCAAGCCCTCTTCCACGGTCATTTCAAGCACATCATGGATCGACTTGCCCTTGTACTTGACCTCCAGGGTCTCACGGTTATAGCGCTTGCCCTTACAGACCTCGCACGGCACGTAGATATCAGGGAGAAAGTGCATCTCGATCTTGATGATACCGTCGCCCTGACATGCCTCGCATCGACCGCCCTTGACGTTGAAGCTGTAGCGCGACGAGGTATAGCCGCGCATCTTGCTGTCGGTGGTCGAGGCGTACAGGCTGCGGATATCGGTGAACACGCCGGTATAGGTCGCGGGATTGGATCGCGGGGTCTTGCCGATGGGGCTTTGGTCGATACTGATGACCTTGTCGAGCGCGTCGACGCCCTCAATGGCTTTGAACTTGCCGGGCGTACACTTCGCGCGGTTCAGCTCACGCGCCAGATGCTTATATAAGATCTCGTTGATCAGGGAGCTTTTGCCCGAACCGGATACACCGGTCACGCAAACAAATTTCCCTAAAGGAATTTTAACATTGATATTTTTCAGATTATTCTGCTGAGCGCCCTTGATGGTGAGGAACTTGCCGTTCCCCTTTCTGCGCTTTTCGGGAAGCGGGATCGCGCGCTTGCCGCTCAGGTATTGCCCCGTCATGGAGCCTTCGCATTTCTCGATATCCTCCACGGTACCGGTGGCGACGATCTCACCGCCGTGTACACCCGCGCCGGGGCCGATATCGACGATGTAATCCGCCGCGCGCATGGTATCCTCGTCATGCTCGACGACGATGACCGTGTTGCCGATATCACGCAGGCGCTTCAAGGTGCCGAGCAGCTTATCGTTATCGCGCTGGTGCAGACCGATCGACGGCTCGTCGAGGATATACAGCACGCCCATCAGCGCGGAACCGATCTGGGTCGCCAGACGGATGCGCTGACTCTCGCCGCCCGATAAGGTCGCCGAAGCGCGGGACAGGGTCAGATAGCCCAATCCGACGGATTTCAGGAAGTTCAAGCGGGACTTGATCTCATTGAGGATCTCGCCCGCGATCATGCGGTCACGCTCCGAGATCTCGAGCTTCTCAAAGAAGTCGAGGATCGCGACAACGGACAGATCACATAGATCGGCGATATTCATCCCGCCGACCGTCACCGCGAGTGATACGCGTGACAGACGCTTGCCGCCGCATTCGTCACAGGGGATCTCCTTCATGTAGCTCTGGATCTCTTCCTTGACCCACTGGGAATTGCTGTCGCGGAAACGGCGCTCCAAGTTCGGGATAATACCCTCGAACTCGCGGTACATCTCGCTTTTATTGAACGGTGTATGGCGGATCAGATGGAGCTTTTCGCCCTTGGTGCCGTAGAGGATCACGTCGATGACCTCCTCGGGCAGATCCTTGATCGGCGTAAAGTAATCGAAGCCGTATTTCTCGGACAGACCGTCCATATACATCTGCGCGATGGTATTGCCCTCCATCGCCCAGCCGGAGCCTTTGATGCCGCCCTGAGAGATGGTCTTGTTCGGGTCGGGGATGATCAGCGACGGATCGACGCGCAGAAACACGCCTAAGCCCGTACACTTCGGACAAGCGCCGAAGGGATTGTTGAACGAGAACATACGCGGCGCGAGCTCATTGATACTGCTGCCGTGCTCGGGACAGGCGTAGTTCTGTGAATACAGGATGTCTTCCCCATCCACCACACTGACCAGCACCAGCCCGTCCGCCATTTTAGAGGCAGTTTCAAGGCTGTCCGCCAATCGGGAACGGATGCTTTCTTTGATGACCAAACGGTCGACGACGATCTCCACACTGTGTTTTTTATTCTTTTCAAGAATAATATCCTCACTCAGATCATAGAGGATACCATCCGCGCGAACGCGGGCGAAGCCGGATTTGCGGGCGGATTCAAACACGCCCTTATGCTCACCCTTCTTGCCGCGGATCATCGGCGCGAGCACATGGATCTTTGTGCCCTCATCCAGCTCCATCACACTGTCGGTGATCTGGTCGATGGTCTGCTGAGCGATCTCACGGCCGCACTTCGGACAGTGCGGGATGCCGATGCGCGCGTAGAGCAGACGGAAATAGTCGTAGATCTCCGTCACCGTACCGACGGTGGAACGCGGGTTCTTGGAGGTCGTCTTTTGGTCGATCGAGATCGCCGGAGACAGTCCGTCGATGGAGTCCACCTCGGGCTTCTTCATCTGTCCGAGGAACATACGCGCGTAGGAGGACAGGCTTTCGACATAGCGGCGCTGACCCTCGGCATAGATCGTGTCGAAGGCAAGGGAGCTTTTGCCCGATCCCGACAGCCCCGTCAGGACAACGAGCTTATCGCGCGGGATCTCGAGATCGACGTTCTTTAAGTTGTGCTTTTTCGCACCTTTGATAACGATTTTATCTTGCATGGTTTCACTTCTTACAATAACAGTGTCATTGCGAGGGAGCTTGCGACCGTGGCAATCCCCTTGTCATTCATACCGTTTGCAGTAACAAAACAGTACCGCTCTTCTTTGTGGGATCGCCGCGCACCGACACGGTTGTCGGAGCTCGCGATGACAGTTCTTTTTATGGATTTGCCACGGTACAGAGCAGTACCGTGGCAACAACAACGCATTATTCTACTGTAGAATTATCCTCTACGGTCTCGGATCCGGATTCCGTGATCACGGGGATCTCTTCCTCGACAGGCTCCGTATAGGTGCCTGCCATAACCTCAGCAAAGACGTCGCCGGACATCTTCTCATGCTTGATCAAATACGCCGCGGTCTCATGAAGCTTGGACATATGTGAGTTGAGGATATCCTCGGTCTTATGATACGCCTCGGTGATGATACGATGGACTTCTTCATCGATCTTATTGGCGGTCTCCTCGGAATAGTTCTTGGTGTGACCCATATCTCTGCCGATGAAGATCTCACCGTCGCCGGAGGTATAGTTAATCGGACCCAATGCCTCGGACATACCGTACTTGACCACCATATTGGTCGCGGTCTTGGTCGCCTTTTCGATATCATTGGACGCGCCGGTGGAGATATCGCCCATAATCAGGGCTTCTGCCACACGACCGCCGAGATCGACCACGATCTCCTCCTCCATCTCACGCTTGGAGCGATAGCTGCGATCCTCGGTCGGCAGCGGCATGGTATAGCCGCCCGCCATACCGCGCGGGATGATGGAGATCTGGTGAACAGGATCCTGTGTCTCACAAGCGTAGAAGCAGATCGCGTGACCCGCCTCATGATATGCGGTGAGCTTCTTCTCACGGTCATTCATGACCTTCGATTTCTTCTCGGAGCCGACCACTACCTTGATGGCGGCTTCTTCGATCTCCGTCTGGGTGATCGCTTTTTTATTCTTACGCGCGGAGAGCAGCGCCGCCTCGTTCAGAAGATTGGCGAGATCCGCGCCGGTAAAGCCGGCGGTCTGCTTCGCGACATTGCGGAGCTTGACGTCGGGCGATAAGGGCTTTTCACGCGAATGGACGCGAAGGATCGCTTCACGACCGTTGATATCGGGATAACCGACCATGACCTGACGGTCGAATCGACCGGGACGCAGCAACGCGGGGTCGAGGATGTCGGGACGGTTGGTCGCCGCGATCATGATGACACCTTCGTTCGCGCCGAAGCCGTCCATCTCGACCAGCAGCTGGTTCAAGGTCTGCTCACGCTCATCGTGACCGCCGCCGAGACCCGCGCCTCTCTGACGGCCGACAGCGTCGATCTCATCGATGAAGATGATACAGGGAGAATTCTTCTTTGCGGTCTCGAACAGATCACGTACACGCGACGCGCCGACGCCGACGAACATTTCGACGAAGTCGGAACCGGAGATCGAGAAGAACGGTACGCCCGCCTCACCGGCAACCGCCTTGGCGAGCAGTGTCTTACCCGTTCCGGGAGGGCCTACGAGCAATACGCCCTTGGGGATCCTCGCGCCGAGCTTGTTATACTTATCGGGATTCTTGAGGAACTCGACGATCTCTTCGAGCTCTTCCTTCTCTTCATCCGCACCGGCAACATCCGCGAAGGTAGTCTTTTTCTTCTCGTCGGTCTGATTCTTGAACTTGGCTTTGCCGAAGTTCATCTCTCTGCCGCCGATGCCGCCGCTCATACGGCGCATGACGAAGAACCAGAACAGCACCAGTACAACGACCAGTATCGCCGTCGGGATCAGTTCGAGCAGGAAGGAATTGTCACCCACGGGGGTGAGATCGTATTTCATGGGAGCGTCGGGATGCTCTTTATCATACTTGACGATATCGCTCTTGACGTCACGCCAGAAGGTCTCCCAATCCATGAGCTTGTGGGTGATGACCTTGTCGTCATCCAGCTTCATCTGGATCTTAGTGGAAGAACCGCTGCTCTCTACCTTGAACTCAGTGACCTTCATATCGTGGAAGTAACCGACGACCTCGGAATAGGTGGTGGTATCTTTCGGACCCTGGGAGAGGAAGAAGGACATCACGAGTATCACGATGATCGGGATACCCAGATAGATCAGCAGGCTCCTCACCTTGCCGGAATTAGGACTTTTTTTATCGTTCAATATATTTCACTCCTTCTTAGCCTTCCCCTTGGGGGGAAGGTGTCGCCGACAACTCGTTGGCGGTGACGGATGAGGTGGAAACACTTCTGCCCCATACCATCAATCTATTATCGGAAAGGCTTTCACCTCATCCGACCGAATCGCCTGTTGAGGCGATTTGCAATCCTCCCCCTTTGAGGGAAAGGGGGCCTTTGAATCATCATTCGTATATTTCAGGCTTGAGTACGCCGATGTAGGGCAGGTTGCGGTAGTATTCCTTATAATCCAGACCGTAACCGACTACAAACTCATCGGATACATCAAAGCCGACATAATCCACGTCGATCTCGATCTCACGGCGTTCGGGCTTATTGAGCAGGGTGCAGATACGCACGCTCTTCGCGTTTTTCGCCGAGAAATACTTTTTGATAAAGTTCAGCGTATTGCCGCTGTCGATGATATCCTCTACGATGATCACGTTTTTCTCATCAATAGGTTCTGATAAATCCTTGATGATATTCACACGACCGGTGCTCTTGGTGCCTTTACCGTAGCTGGAAACACAGATAAAATCGATCGTGCACATCATGTCGATATTTTTGAGCAGATCCGCCATGAACTGGACGCTGCCCTTGAGCAGTCCGACAAAGACGATCGAATCCTCTCCCGCGTAATCGCGCTCGATCTGAGCGGCAAGACGCTTGGCGGCTTCTTGGATCTCTTCTTGCGTGATCAATACTTTTTCCATGTCCTTATGCATTGTTCAACCCCCCGTTGATCAAATAGAATTCCCCATCACGGGTCAGATCCGCTTTCGCCTGCGCGGAAGTACCGATCCCCTCGATCCACAGAACGGTGGAGCCGTCGGCGACGACAAGGATAGTATCGCGCAGTTCACGCGGTATTTTCAGCTCATTCAAGAGCTTTTTT
Organism: uncultured Eubacteriales bacterium; assembly: GCA_900320995.1. Lineage (GTDB taxonomy): Bacteria > Bacillota > Clostridia > Oscillospirales > Acutalibacteraceae > Ruminococcoides. The sequence goes on along the minus strand of ONUI01000023.1, from coordinate 7,375 downwards.
ACTGTTTTTGTCACGCCGCGGCGGTGATCGGTGAAAGTATCGCCCGCGCGACGGTGTCGAATCAAGGTATCTCGTCTCATTATATCACACGGGATCCCGTCATGTAATAATAAATTGTTAATTTTTTCACCGCTTATCGCAAGCGGCGGAGCAATCTCGAAAGGCTGTCCGTCACGCACCTTGATCCGTGTACCGTGCTCCCTCATATAGTCGAGGATCGGCATACAAAAATCGTCCGTGTCGGTCTTTTGCGGTACGATCCGCAGGATACCCTGCGCGCAGGACACGGTATAACCGCCTCCCACATCGACCGCGCCGTTTGTTCGCATCGCTTCTATTATAAGCGCTGTGTGTTGAAAGTCAACAGGCGCAGCGGCATTTTCCAAAATGTTTTTGACCGCGTATTTCAGTATGATCGGCTCACATGGCAAGAGCCTTTCACACGACCATCCGTAAGCGACCTTTGCCGCTTTTAATTCCTTTTCAGAAATATGATTCAGGTATTCATCCGTTTCACGCATGATCGCAGACATTCTGCCGATGCTCTCCCCTACGCCCGGATTCAGCTCACGCAGCACGGGCATAACCTGATGGCGGAGCTTGTTGCGGGTGTAGTCGTCGGAAAGGTTCGTCGAATCGGTCACATAAGCCAAATCATTTTCGGCGCAGTAGGCTTCGATTGCGGCGCGCGTACAGCGAAGCAGCGGTCGGATGATGTTGCCGCGTCTGATCGGGATCCCTGCAAGCCCCGCAAGTCCTGTCCCACGGGTCAGATTCCAGAGAACGGTCTCGGCGTTATCGTCGCTGTGGTGAGCGGTCGCGATCTTCGCGCCGCCGATGTCGCGTGCGATCCGATCCAAAAACCGGTACCGCAGTCTTCTGCCGCAAAGCTCGACGCTCTCTCCCGATTCACGGGCGATCAACGGTACATCCACTTTCTCACAAAAGAACGGAATACCATACCGCTCGCACAGCGCCTTGCAGAAGTGTTTGTCACGATCCGCCTCTTCCCCGCGGATACCGTGGTGGAAGTGCGCCGCAAACATTGTAACGCCCCAATTTTCCTTTAAAGAATTAAGAGCGTGCAGCAGCGCGACGGAATCCGCGCCGCCGGAGAGCGCGACAAGGACGCTGTCTTCGTTTTGCAGTAATTGCTTATCCTCAATAAAACGCCTGACCTCAGTAAGAACGCCGACAGACGCGCCGTCAAAACGCGTTTTGTTACTCATGGCTGTTGTCTTGTCCGGTAAAGCGCATGAACTCGCCCTGCCAATGCAGCTTGACGATGGTGGTCTCACCGTGGCGGTTCTTGGCGACGATACACTCGCCGCTGTTCTGATCGACCGCCGCCTGCACCGTCTCAGCGCCCTTTTCGCGCTCATAGTAGCCGTCGCGGTACAGGAACAGCACGATATCGGCGTCCTGCTCAATCGAACCGGAGTCACGCAGATCGCTCAGCTGCGGACGGTGATCCTGTCGCTGTTCCGAAGCACGGCTGAGCTGGCTCAGGCAGATGACGGGAACGTTGATCTCCTTCGCCAGAATCTTCAGGTTTCGCGTCAGCTCGGAGATCTCCTGCACACGGTTGCCGTCACGGCGACCCGTAGACATCAGCTGGAGATAATCGATGACAACAAGATCGGGATTTTTGAGTCTTCTGAGCTTTGCCTTCATCTCCGGCACGGTGATACCGGGCGTATCATCCAGATACAGCTGGGCGTTTTTGAGGATATCGCCCGCGCCGATCAGTCGGTTCCATTCCTCCTGATTCAGCCTGCCGGTACGCAGCTTGGTACCGCCGACCAGCGCCTCGGATGAGAGCAGTCGGGACGCGAGCTGTTCCTTGGTCATTTCCAGTGAGAAGAAGGCGACCTTCTTCTTGGCGATGACGCTGACGTTGCGCGCGATGTTCAGCGCGAACGAGGTCTTACCCATACCGGGGCGCGCCGCGAGCAGGATCAGGTCGGAGCGGTTCAGACCCGTGATGACGCGGTCGAGGTCGCCGATACCGGTGGACACCGGCTTGATGGTATCATCATCACGGCTGAGCATATCGAGCCTGTCAAAGGTCTGGAACAGCACCTCGTCGATGCGCTGCAAGCCCTGGATATTCTTTCCGCGGCGGATATCAAAGATCTTCTGCTCGGCGGAATCGATCAAAAGCTGCGGCTCCATCTCACCGTCGGAGCTGTCCTCGATGATATCACGCGCGGCGTTCATCAACGCGCGCACATCGTATTTATCACGCACGATCCGCGCGTAGTTCTCGACATTGGTGATGGAGGGACAGCTCTGGGCGAGCTGGACGAGGTAGGTCTTACCCGTCGCCTCGTCAAAATCCCGCTCCATCTTGAGCGTTTCGAGCACGGTGATCTGGTCTACCGCCTTACCGGTGGTAAACATCGACATCATCGCCGCGTAGATCGTGCGGTGGTTAGCAATATAAAAGTATTCGGATGACGGCAGGATCTCCGCTACGCGGGCGATCGCGTCCGGCTCCATCAGAATGGCGCCCAGCACCGCCTGCTCCGCCTCGGGCGAATACGGCAGCCGCAATCCGTTATAAACAGTGGTAGTATTATCTGGCATAGTTTTTCCTTTGTCATTACAGCGAACGGAAAGCCTTCCCCTTGAGGGAAAGGTGTCGTCGGCAACTTGTTGGCGGTGACGGATGAGGTGGAAATGTTTCCTCCTCAACTCGTCAATCGATAAAGCAGAAAGGTTTCCACCTCATCCGACCTTATCGGCTCTCCGGGAGCCGATAAGCCCACCTTCCCCTCAAGGGGAAGGCTGATTTACGCTTTTTCGACGGAGATCGTGCAGTGGGCGGTGATGCCGGAATACAGCTTGATCTCTACATCATACTCACCGAGATTCTTGATATCGTCCTTGAGGCTGACCTTGCGCTTATCGACGTCGACATGCTTGCGGTTCTTGACCTCGGCGGCAATATCCTTGGCGGTAATGCTGCCGAAGAGCTTACCGTTCTCACCCGCCTTCGCCTTGATGACAAACTTGGAGCCCTCGAGCTCCTCCTTCGCCTTTTTCGCGTTGGCGATCGCGGTGTCGATCTTATATTGCTTGCTCTGCTCGGCGTTCTTGAACTCGTTCATCGCCTGCGCGTTGGCTTCCTTCGCGACATTGCGCGGAAAAAGGAAATTGCGCGCGTAACCGTCGGAAACGCTGACGAGATCTCCTTTTTTGCCGAGGGACTTGACGTCCTGTAACAGAATCACTTTCATACTCTATTCCTCCTGTAAAACACAGTCTTATTTAAATTCCCAGTCTTCCAAAACTTCGATCAACTGTTCTTTGGCTTCCTCTAAGGTAACGCCCTTGAGCTGCGTAGCCGCCATGGTCTGGTGACCTCCGCCGCCCAGCGTCTCCATCACCAGCTGTACGTTCATCTTTCCGAACGAACGCGCCGAGATATTGACGGTACGCGCGTCAATGCGCGAGATGACAAATGACGCGTATGTACCCTGGATCATCAGCAGATCATCGGCAGCCTGCGCGCATACGACACGGGAACCGCCGGTGTTATCATCCGCTACGGTGATCGCGCAGTGATTGACGATCTGCGCGGAGGATACCAGCATGCTCCTCTGGCGATAATTCTCCAGAGAGTTTGCGAAGACGTTGCGTACCGCTACGGTATCGGCGCCCTTCTTGCGGAGGTACGCCGCCGCTTCAAAGGTACGCACGCCCGTATTGATGACAAAATTCTTGGTATCGAGCATGATACCCGCCAACAGCGCCTCTGCCTCCGTTTGATTGATTGCGTCATCGGCAAGGTATTCGATGACCTCCGTGACAAGCTCGGACGCGGATGAAGCGCCGGGTTCATGCAGGAATATGCCGGCGGTGTCGATGGAATTCACCATCTTGCGGTGATGGTCGATGACGATCACGTTACCGCAGTTTTTATACAGTCGCTCGTTCTCGATAAAGTCGGGCGACTGAGTGTCGACAATGATCAGCAAGGTTCGCTCACCCGACAGCGCGATACCGTTATCGGGATTGATGAACATATCCTTATGGGTCTCGCTGAGCTGTTTGATCATATCACGCGCCATAGAACGGTCGATATCGGTGACGATATGACAGGTTTTGTCATATTTCTTGGTGACCAGCGCATAGATACCGGTCGCGGCGCCGATACAATCCAGATCGGAAAAGCGGTGACCCGTCACCAGCACGCGGTCGCTCGTCTCGATCGCCTCGGCGATCTGCTGTGAGATCGCGCGCACCTTGACTTTTGAGGTCTTTTCAACGCCCTTCGCGACGCCGCCGAAAAAGACATATTCATTGTCCGTCAGGACCGCGACCTGATCGCCGCCCCTGCCCAAAGACATATCCAGCGCTTTTCTCGCCATGGAAGCACTCTCCGTCAGCGAGACACAGCCGTGACCGATACCGATCGACAAAGTGGCGGATCTGCCGTGATAGCGGATCGAACGGATCGCGTCCAACAGGCTGAACTTATCCTCCATCTGGCGATTGAGGATCTCTTCCTCCAAAATGGCGATATAGCGGTTTTCTCCCAGACGGCGCATCAGGATATCATACTCCGTCGCCCAGCCGTACAGGATATTCTCCGCCGCCAAATGAGCGGCAGCCGCCTCCTGATCCGCGTCGGGTGAGAAATCCTCGATATTATCGAAAACGATCAGCGCGACGCTGGTTTTGGTATTGTAATACTGATCGACGATGTTTTTATAGTAGGTGTCGTCGATGAACTCAAACATCATTCCCTGCTCCGTTGCACGGACAAAGGTGGTAAACCGTCTGCCCGCGAACTCGGAATCGAACACACCTCTTTTGAGCGCCTGTTCAAAATCGACGCCCGGGATAAAGGTGGTGATGGGCGCGTTGACGCCTTCATATTCGTTAAGAAAGGTGCGGCGGAACAGCGCGTTATAGGCGATCAGTTCACCGTGCTTGCCGCAGATCGCGACAGGGGTCTTGATCATTTCCAGCGACTTTTGCGACGGATCAAAAAGGTCCGTCATCGCCGATTTCGCCACCTCACGGATATAATTGCGGAATCGCAGTACAGCGATAAAGATGACCGTGATGACGATCATCGTCACACCTAATTCGATGAATCCGATTACGGGATTATAGATAAAGGTGATACCCGACATCGGGATCATCAATACCGCGAGAAAAAGGAACGCGGGAATCACAGTCCAAACATGTTTCTTCATAATGGTACCTGAATCGAAAATACTTGCAGTTGTCATACCGGGCGCGTTGATACGGCGCTATCGGTACGACATATTCAGCAGTATGAAAATCGTTTATACTTCCATCAAAATGGGCAGGATCATCGGGGAACGTCCCGTCTGGCGGACGATCAGCTTGGCGATATCGTCCTTGATCAGATTCTTGATCACGCCCCATTCATGGATATTCCTGCGGGAGCAGTCCTCCAGAATATCATGGGACAGCGACTTGATGTCATCCATCAAGTCCCCGCTCTCGCGCACATAGACAAAGCCGCGGGATACGATATCGGGGCCGCTGACCACATGACCGTCATACACATCCAGAGAAGCGACGATGATGATCAAGCCGTCCTGACCGAGATGCTTACGGTCGCGCAGTACGATCGATCCGACGTCACCGACGCCCAGACCGTCGACAAATACCTTGCCGGACGCGACAGGCTCCGCATCTTTGAAGCCGTTCTCGCTGATCTCGACCGACTTGCCGATATCGCCGATATAGATATCCTTGCTGTCCATACCGAGAGACATCGCGAGCGTTCGGTGCTTTTGCAGCATCTTCTGCTCACCGTGGATGGGGATGAAATACTGCGGCTTGACCAGTGAATGGATCAGCTTGAGCTCCTCCTGACAGGCGTGACCCGATACGTGCACCTCATACATGCTCTCGTATACGACGTCACAGCCGCGCTTCAACAGCTCGTCGACAACATTGCCGACGGCACGTTCGTTGCCGGGGATGGGATTGGCAGAAATGATAATGAAATCACCCGCGCCGACACTCACCTTGCGGTGGTCGGAATACGCCATACGGGATAATGCCGACATCGGCTCGCCCTGTGAGCCCGTGGTAGCCAGCACGATCTTCTCGGGCGGGTAGTCCTTGAGCTGATCGATATCGATGATCAGGTTATCGGGCACCTTGACATAGCCCAGCTCCTGCGCTACCTTCATATAGTTGATCATGGAGCGGCCGGAGAAAGCGACCTTTCTGCCGTACTTGACGGCGCAGTTGATAATCAGCTGGATACGGCTGATATTGGACGCGAAGGTCGCGATGATGATACGCTTCTTCATTGCGGAAGCAAACAGCTGATCAAAGCTGTCGGTCACCTTCTGCTCCGTCTGTGTATAGCCGGGACGTTCGGCGTTGGTGCTTTCGGCAAGCAGCGCCAATACGCCCTCATCACCCAGCGCGGCAAAGCGGTTCAAGTCGGTCATCCTGCCGCCGATGGGCGTATAATCGACCTTGAAGTCGCCCGTATGGACGAGGACGCCCGCGGGAGTATGCAGCGCGATGGCAACCGAATCGGGGATGGAATGATTGACATGGATCAGCTCGATATCAAAGCATCCGAGCTTGAAGGAATCGCCCGCTTTCTTTTTGACCAGCGTGGGTGGTGCGGAGAGGCTGTGTTCTCTCAATTTGTTCTCGATCAATCCGATGGTCAGGGGCGTACCGTAGATCGGCACATTGATCTTTGCGAGCAAAAACGGAATACCGCCGATATGATCCTCATGTCCGTGCGTGATCACAACGCCGCGGATCTTCTCTTTGTTCTGTTCCAGATAGGTGTAATCCGGGATGACCAGATCGACGCCCAGCATATCGCCGTCGGGGAACGCCATGCCGCAGTCGATGAGGATGATATCATTCTCACACTCGAATACGGTCAGGTTCTTACCGATCTCGTTGAGTCCGCCCAGGAACGACACGCGGATCGGCGGCTTCGACGGCGTTTTCTTCTTAGCGGAACGCGGCTTTTTACCCTTAGTGTTGGCAGTCACATTCGCCTTGAACGCGCGCTTGACAGCGACGGTTTTTTCATTCTTCTTCGTATTTCGGGGCATTTTCGGTTTGCCCTTGCTTTTCATTTGAGGCTTCTTTTTCATTTCGCTCAAATAAATACCTCCTTTGTTCAGTATATATGTAGATCCGTTCCTCTTACCGATCAGAAACGGAAGGTTGACCATGTCAATAAATATGCGGCAGCACAAACGAACATACTCCCACTTATACATTATATACTATACCAAAAAATTCCCGTTTGGTCAAGTGGTGCGTGATCGATACGATGGTTTCTCGGCAAAAATGATTTGATGTGCGTTGGGGGACATTTATCGGAAAGGGTTCGTCGGGAGGA
>ONUI01000116.1 GCA_900320995.1 uncultured Eubacteriales bacterium | reverse complement strand
GCGTATGACACGCGTGTCGGGGCTGTGGCAATCTCGCCCTAATTACCCACTATAATATTACAGGATAAATTATCCTATATTTCAAGGCAAAAGTCAAGTACCCGCGAGAATTATAATGATACAGATGGGTATACATCCGAGGAAACATGTCAAAGATATGGACAGATACGCAGATTTGTGTAAAAAGCTGCCCCCGAGAGATCTCAGGGGCAACCAGATCGAAAGATATGGATTATACCAGCTTTGCGCTGATGGTCGCAACGCCGTCCTCGGTGACGCTGTCGCAGGCAAAGACAAGTTTTTTTGTCTCGGCTGTACCGTCGGTATAGGTGATTTTCGCTTCGACCGAAACACGCTCCAAAAGCGCGGTATAGAGGGTGCTTGAGCAATCTGCGATACTGAATTTGCTGTCGTCGTAATCCTCTTGCAAGGCAGGCATTTCCAGCTTTGCTCTCGCGTGGTCAAACCAATCGCGGATCGCCTGCCGCGTTTCCTTGGAGAGGGTCGTATCTGCGGTGTCGGCAGAAAATCCCAGAAGGGTAAACATCTTTTCGTCCTCTTCCACAGAGATGACCTCGGACTGGTTCAGGCTTTTCTTATTCTCGCCCTGTGCGCCGATACTTCCGTTTTTGACCGTGTAGAGAACGTCGTCAACCTTCTCACCCTCGACCCTGATATTAAAAGCAAAGCTGTAGGTCATCGTGACCTCGTCGTTTTCCTCATGGAAATCTCCGCCAACCCCGTTCAGCGTACCGACAGGAGTATAGCCGCTGTCGAATATTTCGGCGGCGTTCACGGTAATGATAAAGGGGCTTTCTTTCGGGGAAAGGGCGCTGATGCCGAATACCGCTCCGAATAAGAGTGCGAGCGCAAGCGACGCTGCGATAACGTTCCGCTTGATATGATTCGATTTTCTGTTTTTCATAGGGATGATCTTCTCCTTTTTTTCACTGTCCCTGACGGCGGACAGCATATGATCCACAACCCTTTCGGGTGCTTTGATGCTGTCCATCGTCTGTTCATACAGGCTTTTCTTCATTTTCTTTCCTCCTCAAGGATGGTTTTGAGCTTTTTGCGTGCACGCCGCAGGTCGGAGCTGACGGTGTTGGGGTTTATGCGCAGGATTTCGGCGATTTCTGAGATCGTGTATTTCTCATAGTAGTACAGATAGATGATGTTCCGCTGCTTCTTCGGCAGTTCGAAAATCTCCTCCATCACGAGCTCCTGCTCGGGAGCTTCAAGCGTCAGATGGTTTTCGAGACCCTCGGTGCGGGTCTGCCACACCAGCCGCCGAAAGCCGTTACACTTGTTGACGGTGATGCGGATCAGCCAGTATTTCACCCCTTCGTCGGTTTTGTCAGTGGGGCATTTGGTGATCAGCTCCGTCAGGACATCCTGAAGGATATCCTCCGCATCGGCGGGATTTTTCAGATTGTTCAGCGCGATGCGATAGATCATATCGGAGTAACTCCGGATATAGAATTCTGCTTTTTCGGTACCGAGTTTGATAAAGCTGACCTCCTTTCACCTATAACACGTTTTTGAACGGGCGTTTTCGTGCATTATGAAAATATTTTAACAAAAAGATTTTGTTGACAAATACCCCTATAGGGTATATAATGAGCGCAGAGATACCCCGAGGGGGTATATGACGATACTGAAGAATGAAGAATGATTGTTTCTCCCTTTGGTCGATCATTAGAACAATCCCTCAGTCGCCCGACACGTATGTCAGGCGACAGCCCCCTTTACCAAAGGGAGCCCTATGGAATCCTGCGGATTCCGAATTTGTATTGATGAATATACCATTCGAAAAAATGACAGGAGGAATCGTCCTATGCCGTGTGAACACTGCTTATCACAGAAGAAAACCGAAAGAACAGAGGAAGAAAAGAAAAAGCTGATCAACCGCCTGTCCCGCATCGAGGGGCAGATCCGCGGGATCCGCAATCTGGTGGAGAACGACGCCTACTGCGTGGATATCCTCACCCAGAGCGCCGCGGCAAAGAACGCCTTTGCCGCCTTTAACCGCGAGCTGCTGCGCCGCCATATCGAGGGTTGTGTGGTGCGCGACATCAAAAACGATGAAGCGGATATCGACGAGCTGATGGACATCATCGGGAAGTTGATGAAATGAACAATAGACTCCCTTTTCTAAGGTGCCCCCGTTGGGGGAATGTCCGAAGGACAAGGGGAGATTCCCCTGTTAGGGGAAATGTCCGCAAAGCGAACAAAAGGGTCGGCTGTCTTCGCAGAAGAAGCCGTTTCCGGCGAGGAAGCTGTCACCTGACGCTTGCGTCAGGGTGACTGAGGGTTGAAAAACGCATATTTGATGACTGTTTATCTTTCATCTTACCATACGCGACACCCCTCCGCCCCTTGACACGCGTGTCCGGGGCACCTCCCTTAGAAAAGGGAGGCAAAAAGGGAGAATTGATATGGAACGTTATGATGTAGGCGGCATGAGCTGCGCGGCATGTTCGGCGCGGGTCGAAAAGGCTGTCGGCAAGGTCGACGGCGTGACCTCCTGCTCGGTCAGTCTGCTGACCAACTCGATGGTCGTCGAGGGCACCGCGAGCGCTGACGAGATCATCGGCGCCGTGGAACACGCCGGCTATACCGCCAAGGCGCAAAACGCCGCGACAAAACAAAACAACAAAATAAAAATCGAAAAGCCAAACGAGGTCAAGCCGCTTGTTCAGCGCTTCATCATCTCGCTCGTGTTGCTGCTCGTACTGATGTATTTTTCGATGGGGCACGTGATGTGGCACTTTCCCCTGCCGCCGTTTTTTGAGGGCAATCCCATCGCGATCGCGCTGGTGCAGATGATCCTCAGCGCCGCGGTGATGATCATCAACAAGCGATTCTTTATCAGCGGCTTCAAAGGGCTGATCCACCGCGCGCCGAACATGGACACGCTGGTATCCCTCGGCTCCGCGGCGAGCTTCATCTGGAGCGTTTACGAGCTGTTCAACAGAGGGTGAAGCGCGGATGAGCCTGCTGCACGGGCTGTACTTTGAATCCGCCGCCATGATACTCGTGCTCATCACGCTGGGCAAGATCTTAGAAGCGCACAGCAAGGGCAAAACGACCGACGCGCTGCAATCGCTGATGGACTTATCCCCGAAAACCGCCGTTGTGGAACGTGACGGAAAAGAGATGGAGGTTCCGATCGAAGCGGTAAACATCGGCGATATCTTCCTCCTGCGCCCGGGTATGAGCGTACCGGTGGACGGCGTCGTCATCGAGGGCGAGAGCACGCTTGACGAAAGCATGCTCACGGGCGAGAGCCTGCCTGTCGATAAAGCAGTCGACGCGCAGGTCTACTCCGCGACCATCAACCAGAACGGTTATCTCAAATGCCGCGCCACCCGCGTGGGCGAGGACACGACCCTGAGTCAGATCATCCGAACCGTGTATGAAGCCTCCGCCACCAAAGCGCCGATCGCGCGGATCGCCGACAAGGTGTCCGGCGTATTCGTGCCGGTCGTCATCGAGATCGCGCTGATCACCTTTTTTATCTGGCTGATCAGCGGCGCTGAGTTTGCCTACGCGCTCGAGAGAGGGATCTCGGTGCTCGTGATCTCCTGCCCCTGCGCTTTGGGTTTAGCGACCCCCGTGTCGATCATGGTCGGTAACGGTGTGGGCGCAAAGGCAGGTATCCTGTTCAAGAACGCCGAGGCGCTGGAAACCGCGGGCAAAACGCAGATCGTCGCGCTCGACAAAACCGGTACCATCACCAAGGGTTCGCCCGAGGTCACCGACCTTGTACCCGCCGACGGTGTGACGGAAACCGAGCTGTTACAGATCGCGTACAGCATCGAAAAGCTCAGCGCCCATCCGCTGGCGGAGGCGGTCACGGCATACGCCGAGGAAAGAAACACCGCTGCTCTGCCGTGTGAGGATTTCCGAAATCTATCAGGTCACGGACTGTCGGGTGAGATAGGCGGAGAGACCGTCTATGCGGGATCGCCGCGTTTCATCCGATCCAAAATCAAATTCAGTGAGGACAGCGAAAGAAAAACCAACGCGTTGGCGAGCACACTCGCGGGGGACGGCAAAACGCTGATGCTGTTCGCCAAGGGCGGCAGACTGCTTGGCGTGATCGCGGCGGCTGACGCCGTCAAGGATGACAGTAAAACCGCGGTCAGGGAGCTGGCTGAGCTGGGCGTCCGCACGGTCCTGATCACAGGCGACAATGAGAAAACTGCCACAGCGATCGCAAACACTGTCGGAATCGAAAAAATATACGCAAGCATATTGCCCTCGGGCAAGAGCGATATCATCAACGAGCTCAAGCACTATGGCAAGACCGCGATGGCGGGCGACGGCATCAACGACGCGCCCGCGCTGACCGCCGCGGACACCGGAATCGCCATCGGCTCCGGCTCGGATATCGCGATCGACTCGGCGGATGTCGTACTGGTCGGCTCTAAGCTGACCGACCTGACCGCCGCGATCCGTCTGTCGCGCCAAACCCTGCGCAACATCCACCAAAACCTGTTCTGGGCGTTCATCTACAACATCATCGGCATCCCGCTGGCGGCGGGGTTATGGATCCCGATCTTCGGCATCGCGCTGAATCCGATGTTCGGCGCGGCGGCAATGAGCCTGAGTAGCTTTTGCGTCGTCAGCAACGCCCTGCGGCTGAATCTGTTCGATCCGCACAAGCACAAAAAGAGTCACAAAACGGCTGTGGCACTGCCCGCGGCTGATGAAAATACCAACAGTAAAGGAGAACCCAAAACCATGAAAACCGTGATCAATGTTGAGGGCATGATGTGCCCGATGTGCGAAAAGCACGTAAAAGAAGCCATCGAAAAGAATCTGAACGTCGAGAGCGTCACCGCCTCTCACGAATCAAACAAGGTCGAGATCATCTCCGCCGAGCCGATCGACTACGACAAAGCGGCGGCGGCGATCACCGACGCGGGCTACACACCGAAGGGAATTGAGGAATAAGGGTGCGCCTTTTGAGCCTCCCTCTGACGAGGGAGGTGGGCTCGCTTGCGAGCTCGGAGGGAGAGATAACGAAGCGTAACAATTGCATAGAAACGCCTGACTCAATACCGTGCGCAATGATATTTCATCGGCGGTTTGAGTCAAAATGCGATTCGAAACTATAATGTTCCGTTATCTCTCCCCTGCCGGTTTTACCATTCTTTCCCTATCAAATCTTACATTCGGCGTCCCCCGTGACACGCGTGTCCGTCAGAGGGGGCTTAATAAGTTAGCGTACCCCGTAGCACACGTGTCCGTCAGAGGGGGAGAACTGTTTTTCTGCAAAAGAACGCAGTCGGTTTTATCCGGCCGCGTTCTTTCTTTGTGTATATTTTGTTGGATTTTGCGATGACTGCTTATTAGCTGATCAGATACCGCTGCAAGCGGGTCGCGTCGAGGATCGTGCGCTCGCCGTCGCGGTCGAAGTCGGAGTAATACTTGACGGAATATCTCCACAAGCCGTCGTCCGCCTTGATCTCGTTATCGGCAGGATATTCCCGTATATTCACCTCACAACGCTGAATGATGGTCACATCGATGACAGAAAGCTCGTTGTCACGGTCAAGATCGCCGATCAGCCTGCCGCCGCCGAGTTCGTCGAACACCTTGACAAAGTCGGCATAACCGCCGTGTGCTGCTGACTGTGCGTCGACAAAGGTATCGTTCTTGACGTCATAGACCCCGTAGTTGGAATCAAACGGTATACCGCAGCTGCCGAGCAGGATAACGCGGTTACCGATGATGGTATTCAGTAGGGCAGGGATCTCCCCGTTGGTGAAGCCGTTGATCAGCACCCAGTCGGTCTCACCGTTTTTGTCCTTATGCTGATACAGCTCTTTATACCGCAAAACCTCGGCGCCGAAGAATTGCCGATCACAATAATCTTCAAATTTTGAGCGGTAGGAGGATGCGGACTCGGTCGGCATTGCGTTCGGCAATTCACCCTGTGAATCATAGTAGATCGCATTGACCAAAGGATGATCCATCGCGGCTTCGATTTGCGCCTTTGTCAGATTCGCATTGATACATGTCGCAATAGTATAATTGATGCTTTCTTCCTCTAATCCGAATGACTCAATAAACCTTTGACAGCTCTCTTGTTCCAAAGAAGACTCAATTTTTCTGCGCGCTGAAATGTACTGATTCATTTGCGCAGAAGTCAGCTTGTCAAACTCCCAGTTTTTGAATCCTGCATCCGTCATTGCCCGTTGATGCAATTCGTCCTCGGTCATCGTAACGCTGTTGACCCAAATATTGACACGGATGGTCACGTCATCCGCCGCAGCGTCCATCTGCCCGCGCAATTCATCGGATATCGTGCATTTTGCCGACACACCGATCACACAGCAGGTCATTAGAACTGCCAATGCCAATATAATACACACTGCTTTTTTCATGTTGATTTCCTCCTTTTTTATTCAGAATCATATGGTGCTGAATATCAAACCCAACTCCCTAAGTATGTTATTTCGGAATACAGTACAGTTCCTTCACTGTCATAGACATAAAAGATGACCTCATCCGCTTGGAATACTTTCGGAATATCAAAATACTGACGACAATTATACGAATAGTACCAATAATCGGAACCTTTGTAGGTGGGGGTCATCAGTCGTTCATCATCATATTCACCGTAGTCACCATACAGCTTTCCCGTATTCATACTGATCACTTTACAATAGACCTTCCCATCCTCCGGTATCGCGGAAACGGAGAGCCATGCATTGATAACAGACTGCACCTCAGAGGGTGCCTCGGTCGGCAATTCCCATGACGGTTCTGATGGATTCACACACGGCGCTGTGGTCGGCGGTTCCTCAGGCGGAGCGGTCTCCGGCTCTTGCGGCGGGTCTGTTTCGATCGGCCGCGGTGCGGCAGTCGGATCGGGTGTGACAGGGCTTGGCGCAGCGGTCGGATCTTGCGGAGCGGCAGAGGGTGACTGCGGCGTTCCGCCGTTCTGAGAGGATGAGCCGTTTTGACCGCTCGGTGTGGTGGGAGTGGTGCGGTCGTCTGTCCCGAAAACATTCTCAAAAAATTGCTCGATCGCGGATCTCTTTTCCGTCGGAGCTGTGCCGTTCTGATCGCCGTCCTTGGGAATCACAACGACCTCGGTCGCGACCGTCGCGCCATACTCGTCGGTCGACCAGACGATCTGCGTAGAGTCAGGCTTAGAATCGGACTTGACGGCAATCGGGGGCTTGCTGCCCATCGACAAAAACAGAGAGATGCTCAGCGCGGTGACCATCACCAAACTCGCCGCCATCGCGATAAAGCGCGGCTTGCGCCAAAAAGGTTGAGATTGCCGCGTCATCGGCTCTGCCGACTCCTCGCAATGACCGTTTGATAACGGTACGACAGCGGGCTTTTGCTCCTCTGTTTCGGGGATCGCGAGCGCGTTCTCGATCCACTGCTCGGGAACGGGGAGGTTCTTGATGGTATTAAAGTTGAATTCTTTCATCTTCCGTCACCTCCCGAATAGATCGCCTTGAGCTTCTCTCTGCCGCGGTGCAGGAGCGTTTTGACCGTGTTGGGATTTTTGCCGAGGACGTCGACGATCTCTCTGACCTTCATCTGCTCGACATAGTGCAGATAGATCACCTCGCGGTAGTCGGGATCGAGCTTCATCAACGCCCACGAAAGATCAGCGTCGTCCTCGGCGGAGGGGGCCGGGAGTTGGAGCGCCGCGTCGAGGGAGAGATGGCGGCGGCTGTCGCGGAGCAGGTTCTTGCACTCGTTGATCGCGACGCGCAACAACCATGCCTTGAGGTGGTTTTCATCCTTGAAGTCGGGGGACTTTTGATAGAGCTTGATGAACGTGTTCTGAAAGCAATCCTCGGCGTCCGCCCAGTTTTTCAGCCGCATCATACAGGCGGAGGAAACGTTTTGGGCATATTTGCGCACAGTCTGTTCATAGCTTAAGCCGGCATACAGCTTGCTGTCGCTTTTGCCCATTTTGTTCCCCCCTTCACTATATATACACATGAGAAGCCGATTTGGTTTCAGGTTTTTGAAATGTTTTGAAAAAAGATGAATTGAAGCAACCCTCCGTAACTTCATGACACCATCCTCGCCAGAAACGGCTTCTTCTGCGAAGACAGCCGACCCTTTTGTCCGCTTTGCGGACATTTCCCCTAACAGGGGAATCTCCCCTTGTCCTTTGGAAATTCCCCCAACGGGGGTACCTTAGGAAAGGGAGGCAAAAAAAGCGCCTCTTTTCAGAAGCGCTTTTAATCCTATATCGTTACTCGCGGACATACGTCCGCTCATACAATGATGCAATCCCTCAGTCTTTTTTATC
>ONUI01000046.1 GCA_900320995.1 uncultured Eubacteriales bacterium | reverse complement strand
CAGCAACATCAGTGTCGCGCTGGACGGCACACCGCTTGCCGAGGGCACCGGCTACACCTACAATCAGAACACCGGCTTGTTCCAAACCGCGAACGGCGTAATCACCATCCCCGCCGCGACCTTCACGCAGGACGCCGTTACCGGCGCGTGGAGCGTAGAACCCGGTACAGCCACCCTGACCGTGACCGGCACCATCAGCTCGATGTGCGACGCGGGCGCCGCGGAATTCGGCGGCTGATCACAAAGCAAACTATAACCTCCAAAGCACCAAGCTGTCGGCACCCGGCAGCTTGGCTTACTTAAAGTCAAGGAAGAAAACGTATCGGCGGGAGCATTCCTTGATCCACAGTAAACGTTTCAGCGGATTTGTAGGGGAGCGGTGCTCCCCTACAAATAGGACAAAGCGCTACATGGCAATACTCATTATTCATTTTTCAGTCTTCAATCTTCAGTTTTCAGTAACACTTGCCCCTCCCCTACAATTAGATTGATCTGCTTCGCGTTTGGGTGGGATCCGGCGGAAGGGTCTCGGCGGGAGCAATCCCCCGCCCTACAATACGCTCTATCTGCTCCGCGTTTGGGTGGCATATATTGGATGGGTTTCATGCGAACGAACCATCGCCTGACAGGATCGATATTGGTACTTTATCCGTTTAAAGTGATACCGAATAAAACTATTTTTCGCAAAAAGACTTGACAAATGGATTTTCATGCGCTAAAATACAGCCATAGAAAAGAAGTGCCGAGGCTCGGAGCCCTCGGATAACGACTGACGAGTCGGTGCCTGTCGAAATGACCGCAGGTCATGCAGATGGGCGGACGAGTGGGAGTTATACGAGGAACAGCGCAGAGCAACGAGGCATGACAAAAAACTGAACAGCAAACCTATGACGAAGAGTGAGTAAGCCTTATCACTTGTCACCCAGAGAGCCGCGGGGTCAGCGTATGGATGTACGTGTGAGCGGGCGTGAAAGCGCCAAGCCAGGTGGCACCGCAGGAATTGATCCTGTCCCGGCAGAAATGCAGGGACGGGTTTTTTTATTGTCATCGCAAGTAACAAAGCGATATGAATTACAACTTATTATTCTCAGGAGGAATTATGGATATTTCTTTACTGACCAAACGATGGCGGGCGCGCACGCCTTTTATCATCACACTGTAACGCAAGGCTGAACGAAAAGAATCAACAGTCCAAACCACCATCATCACAATAAATGAATTCAAAAAAACAGAAAAGGAGAAACATCATGGCTGAAAACAAGATCCCTTATAAGATTTATTTAAACGAAAACGAGATCCCTTCCAAATGGTATAACTTGCGCGCGGATATGAAGAACAAGCCCGCGCCCTTGCTCAACCCGGGTACCGGTCAGCCGCTGACTGCCGAGGAGATGAGCGGCATCTTCTGTGAAGAGCTCGTCAAGCAGGAGCTCGACGACACCACTCCCTTCATCGACATCCCGCAGGAAATTCAGGATTTCTACAAAATGTACCGTCCCTCTCCCCTGGTACGCGCCTATTGCTTAGAGGCGGCGCTTGATACTCCCGCAAAGATCTACTACAAATTTGAGGGAAATAACACCTCCGGCAGCCACAAGCTCAACTCCGCGATCGCGCAGGCATACTACGCGAAGAAGCAGGGTCTCAAGGGCGTGACGACCGAGACCGGAGCCGGTCAGTGGGGCACGGCGCTATCGATGGCTTGCGCGTACCTCGGACTGGATCTGAAGGTATTCATGGTCAAGGTCAGCTATGAGCAGAAGCCCTTCCGCAGAGAGGTCATGCGCACCTACGGCGCTGAGGTAACCCCCTCCCCCTCCATGACCACCGAAGTCGGCAAAAAGATCCTCGCGGAGCATCCCGGCACCACCGGTTCCTTGGGCTGCGCGATCAGTGAGGCGGTCGAGGTCGCTGTTACCAACCCCGGCTACCGCTACGTACTCGGCTCCGTCCTCAATCAGGTGCTCCTGCATCAGTCTGTCATCGGTCTGGAAACCAAAGCGGCGCTCGATAAATACGGCGTTGAGCCTGATATCATCATCGGCTGCGCAGGCGGCGGCTCCAACCTCGGCGGTCTGATCGCTCCGTTCATGGGCGAAAAGCTGCGCGGCGAGAAGGATTACCGCATCATCGCGGTAGAGCCCGCGTCCTGCCCGAGCTTTACACGCGGTAAGTACGCTTACGACTTCTGCGACACCGGCATGATCTGCCCGCTCGCGAAGATGTACACCCTCGGCTCCGGCTTCATCCCCTCCGCGAACCACGCGGGCGGTCTGAGATTCCACGGCATGAGCACCACCCTCTCTCAGCTCTATCATGACGGCTACATGGAGGCGACCTCGGTCGAGCAGACCAGCGTCTTTGAGGCGGCACAGCAGTTCGCGAGAGTGGAAGGCATCCTGCCCGCTCCCGAATCCAGCCACGCCATCCGCGTCGCGATCGACGAGGCGCTCAAGTGCAAGGAGACCGGCGAAGAAAAGACCATCGTCTTCGGTCTGACCGGTACCGGCTACTTCGATATGGTCGCGTATCAGAAGTTCAACGACGGCGAGATGACCGACTACATCCCCACCGATGAGGATCTGGCAAAGGGTCTGAGCTCCCTGCCCAAGGTTCCCGGTCAGGACGCGTAACGTCTTTTTCCGCCTATTGTAGCGTATGACGGTTCCGATACCGTCATCAACGGCGTAGACAACAGTCGATATGATCCGGCAACGGATTTCTATCAAATCAACAGAAGGTATATTAGGCGCTTTCGTAATGAGAGCGCCTTTTGCTTGTCAAAAAGACAGTGATTGCATCGAACTATGCATCTTTTGGCAATTGCCACCAATTGCTGCCAATAAGAATAAGAAGAAGAAAAAGAATACAAATAAGAATATGAATAAGAGGAAGAATAAGAAAACAAACAAGAACCATACGCGCGCGGCGCGGTTTTCCTTATCATTTCAGATCATTTCATAACCTGTTTGTTGATATCCGGCTACTCCGAGCATAGCAAAAGCCCTGCGGAAGTCTTGCAGGACTTTTCAGAACGTGGAACATCCTATTCAGCCCCCTCTGACGAGGGGGCAAGCGAGCAGTCGCATAGAGAGAGGCAGTTATTTTAATCGCAGGGGAGAGATAACGCAACGGCACAGTGGAAAATAAGATTTGACTCACTACCGTGTAAATGGTACTCAAAACGCGGCTTGAGTCAAACGCTGAAGAATCATTATCGCGCTTCGTTATCTCTCCCTCCGAGCTCGCAAGCGAGCCCACCTCCCTCGTCAGAGGGAGGCTCAAAAGCGCTCTGCTCCTAACCTATGTACATTTTTGACAAGCAAAAACCCTGCGGAACACCCGCAGGGCCTTGTCATTTTGCAGTCAATACAGCTTACGCCTCGCTGAATTCATCCTTGCCTACGCCGCACAGAGGGCAGACATAATCGTCGGGAAGATTCTCGAACGCTACGCCGCCGTTCTCTTCGGGGTCATAGACATAGCCGCAGACGTCGCATACATACTTTTTCATGTTGTTTCTCCTTTACAGTTTATCGCAATCCGTGATCAGGACGGACGCTTCGCGCCGCATCCCGCACAGAAATTACCGTGATTGTCGGTATCGCAGAACGGACAGACCCATGAAGCGCTGCCGACGGGACTCTGCGAAAAGCCCTGCGGCGCATCGCTGTCGGTGTTCATCGGAGCACCCTGCTCATTCGTATTCCGGATCTGTTCCTCATGGCTCATCGATACAGGCTTACCCTGCATCCGATCGATCTCAGCCTTGATCTCGTTGCCCAGCGCGACGGTGTCGTGATACTTGCGGATCTCTCTGTCATCGTTGTATCCCGTTGCGCGATTGACCGTCCAATTCGCGTCGGTACCGGTCATACGCGCCTCGCCGGTGTTGATGTAACCGTCGCTGATCTCGAACTCCATCTCATCAAAATACGGGTGGTCAACAAAGATCTTGACGCTCATCGTGTAAGAGTACTCAAAGCGGGGCGGATCATAGCTGACGGTGCTGCCGTCCTCAAGCTCACGCTCTATCTCGTCGCGGCTCTCGTCGATGACAAGCTCGCATCCGCGCGCCTGAGAGAAGTCGAGCACATCGGGATTCTCCGTCGTGATGTTGGAGGTTTGGGCGACCATGAACCGACGGTTCTGAGCGTCGATCATCAGTCTGGTACGGTTGCCGAGGGTCTTGGACGTAATGAAAGCGGCGACCTTCTCCTTGTTCTCCTCACGGTAATCGAGCTGTGCCTTGATCTCATTGAGGGTGCTGTGGCGGCGTTCGCTGAACCACGTCGAGAGCTTCTTGGCGCAGTCCTTGCACAGATTGCCGTCCTCCAGCTTGCGGTTGCCCAAGAGTCCGATCTTGTTGCCGCAAACATCACAGAATTTCTTGCTGAAAAGCCCCATTGGTACCTCCTTTTTGAGCGGGATCGTGTAGTAAGTCCGTCAGATAATGTGGTTGAGATTGCCACGGCGCAAACGCCTCGCAATGACGATTGGTTCGGTTGAGATTGCCACGGCGTAAACGCCTCGCAATGACGATTGGTTCGGTTGAGATTGCCACGCGCAAACGCCTCGCAATGACGATTGGTAACGGCAACCCTCCGTCCTGACACGCGTGTCAGGGCACCTTCCTCGCCGGAAACGGCTCCCCCCTTGTCCTTTGGACATTCCCCCAACGGGGGTACCTTGGGAAAGGGAGGCTTGAATAGCAGAGCCCTTGCATCAACATATCCAAGGGCTCGCATAGAATCAATTTATTCGATCGGTTCAAAGTCGGCGACGCCGTGCTTGCACAGCGGGCAGATAAAGTCGTCGGGGAGTTCCTCTCCCTCATAGACATAGCCGCAGACCTTGCAGACCCAGCCCTTCTTGCCGTCGGTCTCGGGCTTGGGCTTGACGTTGTTCTGATAATAAGTGTAGGTCATAGTCTCCACGTCGGTGATGACACGCGCCTCGGTGACGGAGCAAATGAACATGCTGTGGGTGTCGAGGTCAACGGTCTGTTCCACCTTCAGCGACATGAAGGAGTTGATATAGTGGCCGAGGAAGGCGACGCCGTTGTCGGAGCGCAGGATGCCCTCGCCGATGATCTTGTCGACGTCTCTGCCGCTCTGGAAGCCGAAGTGCTCAAACACGCTGAACGGCGCGTCGGTGGACAGGCAGTTGACGTTCATCATGCCGGTCTTTGCGACCATATCATGGGTGAGGTTCTTCTTATTGATACAGACCGCGATACGGTTGGGGGTGTTGGTGACCTGCGATACGGTGTTGACGATACAGCCGTTGTCCTTATCGCCGTCACGCGCGGTGACGACATACAGACCGTAGCCGATGTTGAACAGCGCGGTCAGATCGTTCTTATCCGCCTTCTCGCCGTCCATCGCGACATAATCCATGGTCAGCTCTTCGCACAGCGCGTCGATCTCGGCGATGTTCTCGTCGTTCATCGCGGAGAGGATATGGACGTTGTTGTCGGTATAGGTGATGTTCTTACAGCCCTCGAGCATCTTGCGCATGGTCTTTTCCGCGAGCGGCGCCCATGAGCCGTTCTCGATGAAGCCGATGGTCTTGTTCTGGAAGTTGCGCTCGGTCAAATGGTTGATGAACTCGCGCATAAACGGGAAGATATCCGCGTTATAGGTGGTGGTGGCGAGGATGATCTTGCCGTAACGGAAGGCGTCCTCGACGCACTCCGCCATATCCTCACGCGCCAGATCGTTGACCGCTACCTTGGGACAGCCCGCTTCACGCAGCTTGTCCGCAAGCAGCTCGACCGCTTTTTTGGTGTGGCCGTAAACGGAGGTGTAGGCGATCATGATGCCGTCGGTCTCGACGCCGTAGGACGACCATGTGTTGTACAGGTCGAGGTAGTAGCCGAGGTTCTCGCTGAGCACGGGGCCGTGGAGCGGACAGATGATGCCGATCTCCAGACCTGCCGCCTTTTTGAGGACGTTCTGCACCTGCTTGCCGTACTTGCCGACGATGCCGATATAATAGCGGCGCGCCTCACAAGCCCAGTCCTCTTCAACATCCAGCGCGCCGAACTTGCCGAAGCCGTCAGCGGAGAAGAGTACCTTATCGGTGCTGTCATAGGTCATCAGGACCTCGGGCCAGTGCACCATGGGAGCGCCCACAAAGTTGAGCGTATGCTTGCCAAGCTCCAGGGTGTCGCCCTCTTTGACAACGATGCGTCTGTCGGCATAATCGGTGCCGAAGAAGTTGACCATCATATTGAACGCCTTCTGCGAGGATACGACGATCGCCTCGGGATAGGCCTTCAAAAAGTTGTCGATGTTAGCGCTGTGGTCAGGCTCCATATGCTGTACGACAAGATAATCGGGCTTACGGTCGCCGATCACGGACTTGAGGTTATCGAGCCACTGCTTGCCGAAATGCTGATCGACGGTGTCCATGACCGCGACCTTTTCATCGATGATGGCATAGGAATTGTATGCCATACCGTTGGGAACGATATACTGTCCCTCAAAAAGATCGATATCATGATCGTTGACGCCGATATACTTGATATCATTGGTAATAAACATGGGAATCATCTCCTGACATAATAGTTACAATAAGTATATAGGAATTCTCGTGAAATTGCAACAAGATATTGAAAAATATTTTCGATTTTGTTATACTGTTTTTACAAAACAAAGGGTGTGATTCTATGGCAGGAAAAAGCAGCTGTGAATTCTGCGCATACTATAACTACAACGAGGCGTTCGACGACTATGAGTGCGAGGTCAACCTCGACGAGGACGATCTGGCGCGCTTCATGAGCGGCAGCGACGCAAGCTGTCCGTACTTCCGCTTTTCCGACGACTACAAGATCGTGGAGAAGCAGAATTGACGCGCACGTCTTTGTTCCGCCTTTTGAAACACTCAATCTGCAATTATCGTCATCAACGGCGGGAGTAAAACTCGATGTAAGTTTTTAAACGAAAGGGCTCCCTTTCCTAAGGGAGCTGTCACATGACACTCGTGTCGTGTGAATGAGGGTTGAATCACTGGATCATTCCATGGTCGATAACAATCATACGAAGCAACCCTCCGGCTCTTCGAGCCACCTTCCTCGCCGGAAACGGCTCCCCCCTTGTCCTTCGGACATTCCCCCAACGGGGGTACCTTAGGAAAGGGAGGCTATTCCTCTGCATCAAGGAGCAAGCATGAAACCAAAGCTCAAGCTGTGCCTACAGCTTTTCCTCACCTTTATGAAGATCGGTGTGGTCACCTTCGGCGGCGGCTACGCGATGATCCCGATCATTGAAAATGAAATATCGGTCAAAAAAGGATGGATCAGCGGCGATGATCTGCTTGAGGTCGTCGCGATCTCCGAGACCACCCCCGGCCCCATCGCCATCTGTGCCGCCACCTTCATCGGCTATCAGATCGGCGGTGTTTTCGGCGCGTTCTGCGCGACCTTCGGCGTGGTGCTGCCGAGCTTTGTCATCATCTATATCATCTCGCTGTTTTTGCGTCGGTTCGAGCAGCTCGAGGTCATCAAATACGCCTTCTTCGGTATCCGCGCGGGCGTGCTGGCACTGCTGGTCAAGGCGGTGGTGTCCATGTTCAAGAAGTGCCCGAAGAACATCGTCGCCTACCTCATCATGGCGGCTTCCTTCGCGGCGGTGGCGTTCTTCTCGGCAAACGTCCTCATCGTGATCGTCTCCGCGGCGGTCATCGGGATCGCGGCGACGCTGATCGCGCGAAAGGCAGGCAAGAAGCTATGAACGTCTATCTCCTGCTGTTTCTCGAATTCTTCAAGATGGGCGCGCTGACCTTCGGCGGCGGCTACGCGATGATCCCCTTCATCGAAGAGACCGTGCTCCGTCACGGCTGGATGACGACCACGGAGCTGGTGGACTTCATCGCGATCTCGGAGAGCACCCCCGGCGCGTTCGCCGTCAATATCTCCACCTACATCGGCAGTGAGGTCGGCGGCATCCTCGGCGCGATCGTGGCGACCTTGGGACTGGTACTGCCGCCGTTCCTCATCATCCTGCTGATCGCGAAGGTATACGCGAAAATCAAGGAAAACATCGTCGTGCAGGGCGCGATGCTGGGGCTGAAAGCCACGGTGGTCGGGCTGATCGCCGCGACGGTACTGCGTGTCGGAATAGAGATATTTTTCTTTGAAGGAATTAATATAGCGGTACTGCAATCGGCGAATTTCTATGTGAGCCTCGGCATTTTCGCCGTCGCGCTGTTCCTGCTGCTGTACAAAAAGCTCAATCCGATTTTGATCATCGTCCTGTCCGCCGCGGCAGGGATCCTCTTCGGCTATACGGGCGTGATCACGGTATAAGGGGTTATCGGTTGGGATATGAACCATGTTTGCAATAATAACAAACGTTTTCGTAGGGACGAGCATTGCTCGTCCGCATGGCAGAATGTTTCTCCCCTATCTCACGCTTTCGATATACGAAACGCCCGTCATTCTGCGGATGACCGATGGTCATCCCTACGGAAACAGATATATGCTTTGCGGTAGGAGACATTGAATAGATAGGTTACGGGAGGGTCAAGACCCTCCCCTACAGTAAACGTTGCAGTGATTTTGTAGGGGAGCGGCTTGAGGAGTTGTCCAAATCTGTGATTTGGCATACAACTCCCATGCAACAGCGCTCCAAGAGCACAGCGATTGGCTAAGCGCCACTGCGCTGCTCCCGCGGCAGGGCGTTGGTCAAGATGTAATATGCGTTGAGGCGAGGCGAGTGTGTTGTAGGGTACGGCGCTTGGACACGCGTGTCCGACGTACCGCATGGCATAACCTTTTGATTCCTAACTGCCGTTCCCGATAGCACAAACGTCCGTCATTCCGATGATAGGGACACCGTGTCCGATGACCATCCCTACGAAAAAATAGATTTTGCTCCGCGGCGGATGGCTTTATTCGGAAATGTTTCGGGAGGAGCAAGCCCCTCCCCTACAGCAAACGTTTCATCTGCTTTGCTTGCGGATGAAATCGATCGGAAGTGTTCGGGGCGTCATGAATGTCGCCCCCTACAAATGATTCGGAATTTTCGCTTTTTTGACAGCGTTCTGATAACCGATTAAAATTTTGTAATAATTGACAATTTTTATTGCAATCGGTAAAATCCTTTGGTATGATATTGACAGTGGCAGGGGCGACAGTAAAAGCTCCATATGCCATTCGGAAAAATTCATTAAAGGAGAGAATCACATGGACAACATCAAAAAATTCTGTGCGGAATTCATCGGCACCTTCGTGCTGGTACTGTTCGCGTGCGGTACCGCTACGGTCGTAGGATGCAACGGCGCTGATCCTAACGGCGCGTACATCCTCACAGCGCTGGCGTTCGGACTGGTCATCGTCGCGATGGCGTATTCCATCGGCAACGTCTCCGGCTGTCACATCAACCCGGCGGTATCCATCGGCGTTCTGCTGACCGGCGGCATGACCGTATCCGAATTCTTCATCTACATCATCGCGCAGTTCGCGGGCGCTACCGCGGGCGCGGCTGTACTGGGCGCGCTGGTCGGCTTTGACACCAGCCTGGGCGCGAACGGTCTGTTCGACAACAATATCCTCAAGTCGCTTGTCATCGAGTGCATCCTGACCTTCGTATTCGTTCTGGTCATCCTGAGCGTCACTTCCAAGAAGAAGTATGAGAAATTCGCGGGTCTGGTCATCGGTTTCACCCTGACGCTGGTCCACATCTTCGGCATCTACTTCACCGGCACCTCCGTCAACCCCGCTCGCTCCTTCGGTCCCGCGATCTTCAAGGGCGGCGACGCGCTGGCATGCTACTGGGTATTCTTGGTTGCTCCGCTGGTAGGCGGCGCATTGGCGGCTCTCGTATTCAGAGCGCTGATCAAGAGCAAGGACGCCGAATAATCGGTTATTCAATCGGTTGAGATTGCCACGGCATAAATGCCTCGCAATGACGAGCGGAATCGATTGAGATTATCACGGCATAACATCTTGAAATAACGAAACAACGAAAGAAATGCTCCCCGATTTGGGGAGCATTTTCTTTTTACAATTCTCTCTTGATGCTGTCGATCGTGCCTTTTTTAATGCGGCTGACCTGTGCCTGGGAGATTCCGATCTCCTCGGCAACCTCGGTCTGGGTCTTTCCGCGGAAATAGCGCAGAGATAAGATCCGCTTCTCGCGGTCAGTTAGCTTTTTGAGCGCTTCTTTAAAGGCGATCTCCTCCAGCCAGTCGCAGTCATCACTCTTGTCCCCCACCTGATCCATCACATAAACGGTGTCCGCGCCGTCGGAAAAGACAGGCTCATACAAGGACACCGGCTCACTGCGTGAGACGCGCACACTGCCGCTGTCGTGCAGATGCCGCCGCAGCTCGCCCATGATCATCGGAATGACGTATACTGCGAGAAACCACTACTTTAAACCTTATATTCTATGTTTATTTTACCATCTGTAAGGGTGATTTTCTTTATCAAAATATCAATTGCTTTGTGCTTTTCTCTGTTGGTCATGCTATCCCATTTTTGCCTGAGATTTTTGATCAATTCGTTGTCGTTATAGATACTTCTTAGTTCTTCTCTTGTCTTTATTTCATTGTCAAGTATCTTTTCGATCGAATCCAACTCACGCTGATTCTCTTGAATTGTTTCCAGCAAAAGCTTGTCATCGCTTGCAGCATAAAGATTATGCGTCGTCAAACACTTACCATTATACTTGGAGGTTTTTCTTTTGCACAGCTTTTTTATCTTCCCCCGGTTGAACCGCAATATCATTAAGTTAAGGAACAGGACACTCTCCAAAAAGAGGGTGCCCTGTTTTTGGATGAAATATAGTAAAAAGACTTGACAAATCAGCAGAAAT
>ONUI01000013.1 GCA_900320995.1 uncultured Eubacteriales bacterium | reverse complement strand
GACAAAGATACTGTCGACCACATTGTACAGCGCCTGTATCATCATCGACAGCATAGCGGGCAGCGACATTCCCATCAACAGCGGGAGCATCGGCTTTACACCCATTTTATTTTGAGATAACTCACTCACGATTTATCCTTCCTTCCAAAAACACAATCACATCATGATTCTTCGTTGAGTTTTTTGCGGCGCTTATTCTCGATCTCTCGTATGATCAGCATCACGATCACCGCCGCGAACGCCACACCGCAGCAGTCGAGCAGGATATCGCTCACCTGACAGGATCGACCCGCGGGAAACAGCTGGATGATCTCGTCGATCGTCGCGACGACAGCGCCGGTGATCAATGTCCCGATCAGCGCGGTTTTGATCTTGCGAAGATGCACATAATACGTCACGCTCAGCAACGCGCCGAGGAACGAATACTCGGCAAAATGCGCCAGCTTGCGTATAAAATTCTCTGTCACACTGAACGGGATCGGAAAGCCCGCCAGTATGCCGTTGATCCAATCCGTCAGCGGCGAGCTGCGCTCGGTCGATTCGATCGCGTCCTGTGATGAATTGTAGAAGATCGCGGCGATCGCCGCTACGGTCAGCAGCGTCAGGATCACGCGTGCCGCCGCCTGTTTTTTCTCTTTCATCCTGCACCTGTTTCAGCGATTTTTCTCCAGTTCATTCTAATCCATTCCGCATAAGTTGTCAAACGGATTCATATAAGTTTTATCAATCCTTCAAATTAGAGTTGAAAAGACTGCTTTTTTCAGTTATAATGCTATGGAGAAGAAATGAAAAGGAGACTCCTTATGCTTCATTATATCATCGTATTTTTGATTTCTATGGTGCCGCTGATCGAGCTGCGCGGCGCGATCCCCTATGCCGTCGGCGTCAATAACCTCGGCGGCAATATGAACATGGTCGTCGTGTACATTCTCGCCATCATCGGCAATATGCTCCCTGTACCGTTCATCTACCTCTTCGCGCGCAAGATACTCGAATGGGGCAAGGATAAAAAGTTCATCGGCAAATTCTTCACCTTCTGTCTGGAAAAAGGTGAAAAGGGCGGTAAAAAACTGCAGGCAAAAGCCGGCAGAGGTCTGTTTGTCGCGCTGATGCTGTTCGTCGGCATCCCCCTGCCCGGTACCGGCGCGTGGACGGGCACGCTGGCGGCGTCCATGCTGGATATGGACTTTAAGAAAAGCGTTATTGCCGTCATGCTCGGCGTCATCATCGCCGGCGTGATCATGGGCTTGGCGTCGATGGGCGTATTCGGCGCGATCGGCGCGATCTTCGCACCCAAAGCATAATGAAGAAACGTAACGTTTACGCGGCGATCATCGGCGGAGGCACGGCGGGACTGATGTGCGCGATCCGTGCCGCGGAGAACCATCCCGATCAGGTGATCGTCATACTGGAAAAAGCGGATCGTGTGGGCAAGAAGATCCTCGTCACCGGCAACGGCAGATGCAACCTCAGCCATATCGGCGCGGACGCGAACAGCTATCACGGTGACGGAAGCGACGATCTGATTAATATTCTTTTTAAGAAATATAATCCTGACGCCGTTCTGTCATACTTCCGCACACTCGGACTGCTCACGCATACCGACAGCGAAAAAAGGGTCTATCCCCTATCCAATCAGGCAAGCTCCGTGCTCGATGTACTGCGCATGAGGAGCAGTCAGCTTCATATCGAAACCATCTGCAATACCGATATCTCTCGCATCCAAAAGACTGCCGAGGGGTACGAGATCGTAACGCCCGAGCTGCGGCTTTTCGCCAAAAAGCTGGTCATCGCCGCGGGCGGTAAGGCGGATTACGCGGGAAGAAACAGCGACAGCCGCGAGCTGATGCGTTCGCTGGGATTGAGCATGACCAAGCTCAGCCCTTCCCTCTCACCCGTCAGGGTCAAGAGCGAGCTTCTCAAATCACTCAAGGGTATCCGCGCGTCGGCGGAAGCCTCGCTGATCCGCGACAAAAGGATCATCAAATCCGAACGCGGCGAGGTGCAGTTCACCGACGGCGCGTTATCAGGTATCTGCATCTTCGATCTCTCCCGATACGCCAATCTCGGCGGCTGTGAGATCCGGCTCAATCTTTTGCCCGATTTCTCTGATGAGCAGGTCGAGCAGGAGATCAAACTAAGATGTAAGCGCAACAAAGACGCGACCTGCGGCGAGCTCTTCACCGGAATGTTTCATAAAAATATCGGACTGGCGCTGTTGAAATCATGCGGTGTCAAGCCCTCCGCTTCCTGCAAAGATATTTCTGTAAAAGAAATAAAGTCGTTGTGCCGCCATATCACCGACTGGCGTTTTGTGTGTATAGAGAATCATGATTTCAGGAAAGCGCAGGTCACCGCAGGCGGCGTCAGGCTCAGTGAGATTGATCCACACACCTTTGAAAGCAACCGTCACCGCGGACTGTATATCATCGGCGAGACACTGGATATCGACGGCGACTGCGGCGGCTACAACCTCCAGTTTGCTTTTGCGAGCGGTATGTGCGCGGGGGATCATCTATGATACGGCTGAGCAATATCAAATTGCCGCTGAGCTATACAGATGACGACATCCGCAGGGTCTGCGCCAAGGAACTGCGTGTGCCGATCAAAGCGATCAAACAAACGTCGCTCTACCGCCGCTCCATCGACGCGCGACACAAAAACGACATTCACTATACCACGAGCATCGACATCACGCTGAGCGGTAACGAACAGGCGGCGCTCAGTAAAGCCAAATGCAAAAATGCCGTTATCACCGAACCATACCGCTATATTTCCTTGACGCCGAAGGACAAGAATAAGCGTCCGCTGATCGTCGGCACGGGGCCCGCTGGATTATTCTGTGCGCTGACGTTAGCGCAGAGCGGCATCCGCCCCATCGTGATCGAACGCGGATCGTGTGTTGAGGAACGCGCCAAAGCCGTCGACCGAATGTGGCAGAAGGCTGTCCTTGACACCGAATGTAATGTGCAATTCGGCGAGGGCGGCGCAGGCACGTTCTCGGACGGCAAGCTCAACACCGGCACCAAGGACGGCAGATCGCGCAAGGTGCTCCTCGAATTTGCCGCGCACGGCGCTCCCGAAGAGATCCTGTACAACGCCAAGCCGCATATCGGCACGGACAAGCTGCGCGATACCGTCAAAAACATTCGCGAGGATCTGATCGCTCTCGGCGCTGAGATCTACTTTGACACCAAGCTGATCGATATCAAAACGAATAACGGCGCCATCACTGCCGCAGAGGTCGAGCATCACGGCGCAAAGCGGCTGATCGAATGTAACGAGATCGTGCTCGCGATCGGTCACAGCGCGCGCGACACCTTTGAGCTGATTCACGGCATGGGGATCCACATCGAACCCAAACCGTTCTCCGTCGGCGTGCGAATCGAGCATCTGCGCGAGAACATCGACCGCTCCCAGTACGGCGCGGCACATCACAGGCTGCCTGCTGCCTACTATAAACAAAACGTCCACCTCAAGGATGGACGCGGTGTATACACCTTTTGTATGTGTCCGGGCGGCGTTGTCGTCGCGGCACAGAGTGAAGAAAACAGCGTTGTCACCAACGGCATGAGCGAATTCGCGCGCGACAAGGTCAACTCCAACGCGGCGCTCCTTGTATCCGTCCACCCCGACGATATCGTGGGCGAACACCGGCTCAAAGGCATGTTTTGGCAAAGAGAGCTGGAACACAAAGCGTTTGTCGCGGGAGGCGGCGATTACCGCGCGCCGATCATCCGCGTTGGCGACTTTCTCAACAAAGAGATCTCCACCCAACTCGGCGAGGTCACACCGAGCTATCTGCCCGGCACCGGATTCGCCTCGATGGACGATATCCTGCCGCCGTTTGTGACCGATTCTCTGCGTGAGGCGATCCCGATGATCGACCGTCGGCTGCACGGCTTCAACCATCCCGACGCGATCCTCACCGCGGTGGAAAGCCGCAGCTCCTCCCCCATCCGCATCACGCGCGACGAGAATATGCAGAGCGTGAGCCTGAAAGGGCTGTACCCCTGCGGCGAAGGCGCGGGCTACGCGGGCGGCATCGTATCCGCCGCCGTCGACGGCATCAAGGTCGCCGAAAAAATCATCACAACATAACAAAGGCTCCCATTCGGGACAATCCCTTTGAGCAAGGAAATGTATCTCGCTGACGCTCGGTCAGTTGATGCAATTCCTCAGTCACCGTTCGGTGACAGCTCCTTTTACCAAAAGGAGCCTCCTTGCTCATGGAAGATGTCCGTGAGGGAGCCTTTTATCATTTACGGTATACTTCGATCTGTGCGCTGTGATGGATCGAATAGATCAGACATTCCTTGACGGGCAATCCCAGACATTCCTCCATCGCGTCCTTATACAGCAGCAGCTGTGAAGCGTAGCGGTCGTTCAGCATCTGCGGATCCTTGACACGGTCGGTCTTGTAATCGACGATCACCAGCTGTCCGTCCTCGACGAACGCCAGATCCACCGCGCCCTGCAGGATCACCTTTTCCTCGCGGAAAGCTTCGTCGATCTCGGGATCGATCAGCTTTGCGGGGATCTTGACATTGAAACGATACTCCTTGTACACTTCGTCAGATCTCAGACAGCGCGTCACCAAGTCGCTTTGGATAAAGCGTTCGGCGCGCGTTTTGTCGATGCTGTTCACCTGCGCGTCGGTCAGGTAGCCGTCGGTATGCAGTTGGCTCAGCTGTGCTTCCATATCCGCTCTTGCCGCGGCAAAATCGACGAACTGCATGAACGCGTGCAGCGCGGTACCCTTCTCGGCGGAGGTGAGCTTTTCACCCTGTAAAAACGCAGGTCGGTCAAGATAGCGCTCATACGCCTTGTCGGTCATCTGATGCGCCAACGCGGACGCCGCGACCTTGACGGGCAGGGCTTCGATCGCCTCATACGGATAGCGATAATCGACGTGCTTTTTCAGCTCATCGAGCAGGGCGGTATTCGCCTCGACATCCGCTTCTTCCAACATGATATCGTTTGTATCTTCCACATCATACGGCGTGTCGATCACACGACAGTTGAACGCAAAATCAGCCTGCGGTTCACTGTCAGTGGAAACGCCCGCGTACTCCCGGAGCGTTTCACCGTCGGGATGGAGCAGGGCGCACATGACCAACCAATCGGACAGGGCGTTGGCGGAGCGTACCGCGAAGGGCGAGATCTCCCGCTGACCGGCGAGCTTCTTCGCGATGCCGCCGATGTAGGATGTGACCGAGTGAGAGGGAGTCGCAAGCATGATCAGCTTTTGCTTGGCGCGCGTCATTGCGACATAGAGAACGCGCAGCTCCTCGCTCATCTCATCACGGCTGATCTCCATCGCCAGCGCGTTGCGCGGCATGGTGTTGAAGTTGGCGGAAAGCGCGGGATCATAGAGCTTTTGCGCGTAGCCGTAGCGCGAATGGAGCAGTACCGACTGTGACGCGTCAGACACGAACTTGCGCGCGGTGTTTGCGATGAAGCAGATCGGGAATTCGAGCCCCTTTGACGCGTGAACGGTCATCAACTCCACGCCGAAATCCGCGCCGCCGTCACTTGTCGCCGAGGGCAGGTCGGAGCCGTCCTCGATCAGTCGGTCAAGGTAATTGACAAATGCCGATAAGCCGCGGTGGGTGTTCTGCTCAAACGTGCGCGCGTAATCGAGCAGCAGGCGCAGGTTATTGGTCGCGCCTGCGCTGTCGGACGCGGAGATGATCGCCATGAATGATGAACGCTCATAGATCAAGGTGATCAGCTGATGCAACGGAATCGTGACGGACACGTTCCGATAATAGGACAGTTCATCGAGAAAGGCTTTGCTCTTTTGGTTGCCCTTTTCCGCGTCCAGTGTGATCGCCGCATAGAGCGAGCCCTTGCGCTGTCCGATGCGGATACGCGCGAGGTCGTCCTCATCAAAGGCGAACACCGGACTCATCACAACGCTCAACAGCTCGATATCGAGGGCGGGATTGTTGATGACGCGCAAAAAGTTGGTGATCAGCATGATCTCTCTGCTGTCCAGGAATCCCGCGCCGCTCTCGCTGTGGGCATGGATACCGTACAGCTCGAATACCTCACGGTAGACCGCGCCGTAGCTCGACAGGTTGCGCATCAAAACGGCAAAGTCGCTGAACGTCGCGGGGCGGTAAGCGTCACCGTCCTTGACGGGATACCCCTCGACGACCATTTGATGGATGCGCTCGGCGATAAAGCGTGCTTCCGCGATCGCGGCGTCTTCCTCACCGACCGCTTCTTTGTCGATCAGATCCAGCTCGACCGCGGGTTCCTCCTGCGGCTCGTAATCCGCCCCGGGAAAGAGCATTTCCTCCTCGTTATATTCGATATCGCCGACTGCCGTTGACATCAATTTTTGGAAGAAGAAATTGACGGCGGACAGCACGGCGCTGTCACTTCTAAAATTCTTTTCGAGAATTATCTTTGCGGGATATTCTTCTGCGTTTTTATCATATAATACGGCATCGTTTTTTCTTTTCAAGAATAATTCGGGCATTGCCTGACGGAAGCCGTAGATACTCTGTTTGACGTCGCCGACAACGAACAGATTTCTTTCCTCGCGGGAGATCGTCTTGAAGATCGTATCCTGTACCTCGTTCGCGTCCTGGTACTCATCCACCATGATGAAATCAAAACGCGACGAGATCTCGCTCGCGACGTCGGTGGCGGTCATCGTGTCGCGATCGACGATCAGCGACAGCACCCAATGCTCGATATCAGCGTAGTCCGCTACGCTGTTTTCTTTTTTCAGCATCGCATAGTGCTTCTCAAACAGGCTCACCGCCATGAAAAGCTGTTCCGCATAATCCTTAAGCCGCTCGATCTCATACAGGCACAGATCTTCCTCCTGCGTGTAGAGCTTCCGGAGCGATTTGACAGTGTCCTTGAAGATATCGCGCGCGGACGCCGCCTCCAGCTTCAGCGGATTATCGGCATAGCCGCGCGGGGTGGACAGGCGACCCGCCGCAAAGGAGTTGAGCGTGTCACGAATCATATTCCAGCTTTCCTGCTCGATTGCGTTTTGCAATCGTTCGCAGAACACCCGGTAGGAATCGAACAGCGAAAAGTTCTTATCATAGAGCTTTTCATCCAACGAGATCGCGTCAAGCGCGCGGTCGTTGAGCAGCTGCAAATACTCCGCCGCCTCACGCGTATACTCAGCGATGATCCTCCCCCATACCGTGTCGCCGACCTCGGTGAAGTCGGTGTAGTAAGAGAGCTTTTCTTCCATCCAGCGCTCCGGGAACGGATGGGAGCGCAAAAAGTCATACAGGCGGCTGATGTGATCCTCCAGCCTGCTGTCACCGCGCGCGGAGGCGAAGGTCTCCACCAGACGATGGAATTTCGGATTCTTCTCCTCATACAGCAGATCGAGCGTCAGACGCATTGCGTCGGCGCGCATCACGCTCAATTCACCTGCGTCCGCGATTCGGATGTTGCGGTCGATGCCGAGCAGGTAGAAATACTCCTTGCACAGCGACATACAGAACGAATCCACGGTAGAAATATGCGCCTTGCCGAGCAGGGATTGCTGACGGATCAAAAAGGGATCGGAGGGATCCTTGCGAATACATTCGCACAAAGCATCTCTGAGTCTGCCTTTGAGCTCTGCGGCAGCCTTGCGGGTATAGGTCACGACCAGCAGTCGGTCGGCGTCTACGCCGTTTTCGGCGTCGGTGATCAGTCGGATCACACGCTCGACCAGTACGGCGGTCTTGCCCGATCCGGCTGCCGCCGAAACGATCACCGAGCCGCCGCGCGCCGTGATCGCGTCGAGCTGATGCTCCGTCCAGTTACGTGCCATCGTGATCCCCCTCTCCTCTCAGTTCTTCAAAGACTTCGGCGGCGCTTCTGTCCACTGCCTCACGGCAGGGATCGTCATCCTTATGCAGACATACCGCGCGGTAGACGCAGTAGGCACAGCCGTCGTATTTTTTGCCCTTGAGCGGCAGCGCGGCAACGTCGCCGTCATAGAGCGACTGCGCCATTGCGGTCGTCAGCTCGTCGATCCTGCGGAAGATCGCGCCCAGCTCTTCGAGCGTCGCAAGACTCCCCGCGCTCGCGGACACAACGCCGTCCTTGAGCTTAGCGGGGATGAACACGCCCTCGCCGTCATGCTCCATATGCGCGACAACGTCAGCGTCATCGAGGATCACGCCCTTCATCGCGTACTTCTTGATCAGCTCGCTGCGGATCTTCGCCTCCGGCGTATCGGGATCGGCGGATACCGACGGCGAAACGGCAGGCATATAGAGAACGCCAGCGGGAGTGATCTCACCGTAACGCTGTGCGCCGTTTTCACGGATCGCGTATAAGTAGATAAACATCTGCAGGTTCAGACCATACAGAAGATCATTGATGTTGAATTCCTTGGTGCCGGTCTTATAGTCGATAACACGGATATAGCTTTTGCCGTCCGCGTCACAGCGGTCGACACGGTCGACACTGCCGCGCACAGATAGGCGCAGACCGTCCTTCAGCTCCACCGAATAGTCGGGGATATCCTCCCCCACGCCCAGCTCAAAATCGACAGGGATAAAGTCGCTTTGTCCGAGCTCACGGATCATATGCAGGAGCAACCGCGTCGCGGTGGATTTGGTGCGGTACAAGAGATACAAAAAGCGTTCTGACTTTTCTTCCGTCCCGCCGAAGTGGACTTCGATATAATTGTCGAGGATGTCGGAAACAATACCCTCGATCACGCTCTCATCCATCTGTATGTATTCCTCACGGCTGTACCGCGAGAAGAACACCTCAAAGATATGATGCATGAGGGTGCCGTATTCGAGCGCGTCCACGGTCGCCTTGCGGCGCTCGCGGATATGTAAGCCGTACTCGCAGAAATAGCGGAACGGACATTTATGGTACACATCGATCTTAGTTGATGACAGGCGCATTTCTTTGCCGAACAGCTCTTTGGTCAGCTCCATGTCCTTGATCTTGCGGACACGCTTGCTCAGCACATCCTCGATGGAGTTGATAACAGCGCGGTATTCTTCATCCTCGCTGAAATACGCTTTGAGCGCCGCGATATCGGCAGAGCGGCTGTGATAGCGGCTGACAAGATAATCGAACGCCGCTCTTTTGGAGCGCAGTCGTTCTTCGATCGGTACCGTGTCATAGTTGATAAAACGATGCTTCGGCAGGCTCAGCTCCACCTCGGAGATGATGTCCGAGGGCGTCAGGAGCTCGCCGCGCATATCGGCGGCGGGGAAGCTGAGATAGAGCCTTTCCCCCGCGGCGGTCAGCGCCGAATACGCATAGTAGCGCTCGGTCGCGATCAGCTCTTCGATCGAGTCGGACAGCGGCAGATGCAGGGTCTCCTTCAACAAAACACGTTCGTCGTCGGTGAACACACCCGCCTCCACGGGGGTATGCGGGAACTCTCCGTCCAGCGCGCCGATCAGGAATACGATCCTCTTGTCCGAGATCAGGGAGCGGTCGGCGGTGGACACATCCACCTCATCCATGCCGCGCGGAATGGTGCTGACCTCTGACGCGGCGAAGTTGGTGTACAACAGCTCCGCGAAGCGCTTGGCCGTCATCGCGTAATCGCCGATCACGGCGACGGTCTTATCAAGGATGCCGCACAGCACGTTCCACATACGGATCAGGTCGGCGGCAAGCTCGTGCTCACCCTGCGCCTCATAAGCGTCGCACAGGGTGTTGATGTTATCATCTACGCGCAATTTGTAGAGCAGCTTCATCAACGCCTTGGCGATCGTTCTGCCGTCGGTATCCTTTACGGCAAAGGCAAAATCACGCAGTGTTCCGATGATATCGGAGCGCAGTGCTTCTATGCGCTCCAAGATCTCCTTTTGCCGGTCGTTCATCTCATCCGCGAAGCCGTCGGGCGACGCGGTAAAGGGGGTATCAAACTTTCGTCCGCTGATATCCCAGACGAAAAGATAGTTTTCAAAGTCCGCGATCTCGCCGACCGAATAGGAGCACAGACCTGTTTTCAGCAGTGAGAGCACATCCTCACGCTGAAAACCGCGGTTCACGATGTTGAACGCGGCTGTCACCAAACGCACCATCGGCATGGCGTCGATATTCTGCGGCTTGTCCATAAAACAGCGGATACCGTATTTATCAAAATACGATTCAAGGATGCCGGTGTAGCGGTCGGCACTGCGGCAGATCACCGCGATATCACGATAGCGCGCTCCGTCCTCTACTAAGGCGCGGATCGTGCGCGCGACAAAATCACATTCATCATACAAGCCCGAAGCGCGGTATATCGTCACCGCGTCGGCGTTCTGTATATTCGGTTCTTTCTCCGGTCGGTAGGCGTTTTCTTCCAGTGCGATCAACGCCTCATCATGAAATCGGTATGGAGTATGCAAGGTCGTCAGCGGCGCGATCTCGACGCCGTGATCACGCGCCATGCGCGACAGTCGCGCGCGGGTACGCCGCGGTACAAAAAACAGATTTTCGCTGTCCGGGCGGCAGTCGTCCGTCAGCGCGACAAACACCTCACTGCTCATCACCAACAGCTGTTCGATCACATCGTATTCCTGCGCCGTAAAGCCGTAGAACGCGTCGAGCGCGACGGTATAGCCCTCAAACAGTTTACGGTCGGTCAACAGCTCGCAGACCTTTGTAAGCGAATCCAGCGGATCCATATAACTGCGCTCCATGATCGCGTTGTACGCGTCATACACGAGCGCGGTGTCGTTCAGCTTAGCGCACAGGGTGTCATCCCCCGCGGACTGAGCCGCGTCACGCAGCGCATCGGACGACAGGGCGCATTTTTTATATTCCTTGACGGCGGAGAGCATCAACTCGCGCATATCGGCGGAGTCGGTTCGCTTATCGAAAACCGTCAGCTCATCCCCCACCTGCTCGAGCGCAAGGCTCATCATCAGGTGGCGAACGCCGTCATCCGCAAAGGTCGCGAATCGGTTGCCTGTCTGCTCAAAGACATAGTCGCACAGGCGTGAGAATCCCAGCACCATGATGTTGCGTGATACAGCGGGGCCCAACAGGTCGAGAAACGCCGCTTCTGTCTCAAAGGAGATCTGATCCGGCACAAGGAACAGGAGCTTGTCCTCTCCCTTTCGCGCAAGATCGGCAAATTTGCGGCGCAGATATTCACTTTTTCCGTAGCCGGAACGGCCGAGTACAAAACGCAGCATAATTCCTCCGCATTTATCAATGTCATTGCGAGGCTCAAATGAGCCGTGGCAATCTCAACTGCTTTTCTATCCGTCATTGCGAGGCTCAAATGAGCCGTGGCAATCTCAACTGCTTTTATATCCGTCATTGCGAGGCTCAAATGAGCCGTGGCAATCTCAACTGCTTTATTATCCGTCATTGCGAGGCTCCGCCCCGCGTGGTGGGGAGAGGAGGAGTCGCGGAGCAAGGTCAAGGCATACCAACCGGATATGCCTACCGCGCAAAGCGAACGACGACGACGTGGCAATCTCAAACCGCTTTCTAAAGGGTTATTCTATCAGATAAAACGACCTGTTTTCGTTACATCCATCCTTATCGAAACAGCGAACGGAAGCTTTCCCAATATTCAACGAGCTTGAAACGAAAATCGTATTTGTCGGCGGTGACCACCTCATATTCGCCGTCGTCGAGGTGTTCCTCCATTTCGGTCTCACTCGCGGCGCCGACGCACAATGACGGGTACATCACGCACCACCAGTTCTCTCCCGCACCGTCGCCGATGGTCAGGCGCAGGGCGTCATATTGACCTGCGGGCATGGTAAAGCCATCATAATAGCGCGTGTTGAAGTACATCTCACCGACCTGTGCCATGACGGGATAATCAAAGCCGCGGCGCTTGATCTCGTGTGAGGCGACCTGTTCGATCTCGCTCAGATGGGTTTTTGTGAGTCTGATCGCTTCGTCCTTGTCATCACAGCCGTTGAAATAATCGGAGCACTCTTGCAACACACGATCACGCACGCCGAGCTTCAAGCTCTGGTCGGCGGCGGAATCGGAATTCGCAAGGATATGTACGCGCAGTACATCCTCCGATAATTCTTCACAAGAATGAAAAAACGGTAAACATAGGAGCATCCCCGCAATGATGACGGAGCCGACAAACAAATGGATATATTTCTTCAAAAGAATTACCTGCCTTTCAAGTTGGGTACAGTATCATCTTTGGCAGGTAATCAAATGTTTATTCACTTTATTCAATACAGTCATTGCGAAGGGCGCAATCGTTAGGTTGAGATCGCCACATCGAAACAATGTTCCCCCTCGCATCGGGAAAGCTTATTATGGTTCGACCTTCTCGACACGACAGCCGTCTTTAAGAGGCTTGGTCAGGAACACGTTGTTATATTTCTCTTTTAGAATATTAACGCATTTCTCCGCCTTCTTCTGATTGAGAAAGATCGCGTAGACCGCCGAGCCCGATCCGCTCATGGAGGCGCCCAGCGCCTTGCAGGCGATCATCTCACGCTTGATCTCATTGATCTCCGGCAGCTCCATCACCTGCTCAAACTCATTGTACAGGCAGGTAGAGAGCCCGCGGATATCGCGGCTGTAGAGCCGCTTGATCAGCTCGTCGGTATAGAGGAAGCCTTTGGGCTCACGCGCGTCACAGGCGGCGTATGCCGCGGCAGTGGACACGGAGATCTCGGGCTTGCAGATCACGATGTGACAGTCGGACATGGCGCGCAGTTTTTTGAGCGTCGTGCCGGTACCGGTCGCGAGCATCGTACCGCCCAACAAACAGAACGGTACATCCGAGCCGAAGCGCGCGCAGATCTGCGCCATCTCGTCCATGCTCAGGCGTGTTTCAAAAAGCTGGTTCAGTGCCAGCACAACAGCCGCGCCGTCGGTGGAACCGCCCGCCAATCCCGCCTGAGTCGGGATCTCTTTATCGATCGTGATCGAGAGGGGTGTGGGTATGACGCCGGTCTTATCGAAAAACGCCCGTGCCGCCTTGCACACGATGTTGCTGTCATCGGTCGGCACATCGGGATATCGGGGACAGGCTACGGTGATGCCGTCGCCCTCACCGGAGAGCCTCTCGACCGTGACGGTGTCATAGAGAGAGACCGTCTGCATCACCATCGCGACGTCGTGATAGCCGTCGGGACGCTTGCCGACGATGTCAAGCGTCAGGTTGATCTTTGCGGGTGCTTTAACCGTTATTTTCATCTTCCAGTTCCTTCAAAAACTCTTTGATCAGCTTCATCGCCTGTCGTAAATGCTTGATCGAATAGCAGTAGCTCAGGCGCACATAGCCCTCGCCGCATTCGCCGAAAGCCGTACCGGGCACCAGTGCGACATGCTTGCTCTGGAGCAGACGCGTGCAGAATTCATCACTGCTCAGTCCGGTGGATTTGATGCAGGGGAAGCAGTAGAACGCGCCCTCGGGGTTGAAGCAGGTCAGCCCCATCTTATTCAGCGAGCCGACTACAAAGCGGCGGCGCATATCGTACTCGCCCTTCATCATCTCAATATCGTCATCGCCGTTTTTCAGTGCTTCGATCGCGGCGTACTGCGCCGTTGTCGGAGCGGACATGATACAGAACTGGTGGAGCTTGACCATCATCGCGCAGATCTCCTTGGGAGCGAGCGCGTAGCCGAGTCGCCAGCCCGTCATGGCGTAAGCCTTGGAGAAGCCGTTGATGACGACGGTGCGTTCCCACATGCCGTCAATAGAGGCGATGGACACATGACGCTTGCCCTCGTAAGTCAACTCGGAGTAGATCTCGTCGGAGAGCACCATCAGATCGTGCTTCTTCACCACTTCGGCGATCGCCTCAAGATCCTCGCGCTCCATGATGCCGCCCGTCGGATTGTTCGGATACGGCAGGATCAAGAGCTTGGTTTTATCGGTGATCTTTTCCTCGAGCTGCTCGGGCGTCAGACGGAAGGCGTTCTCCGCCTTGGTCTGAATGAGGACGGGAGTAGCGCCCGCCATGATCGTCAGCGGCTCATAGCAAACAAAGGAGGGCTGAGGGATCAGCACCTCGTCGCCGACAGACACCATACAGCGGATCGCGTTGTCGATCGCTTCACTGCCGCCGACTGTGACCAGGCACTCGGTCGCGGGGTCATATGTAAGGTTATATTTTCTTTTATAGAATTTTACGATCTCTCCGCACAGCTCCTTGAAGCCGCGGTTCGGGGTGTACCATGTCTTGCCCTGTTCGAGCGACTCGATACCCGCCTCGCGCACATGCCACGGCGTTTGGAAATCGGGCTCGCCGACCGAAAGAGAGATCACGTGATCCATCTCATTGACGATATCGAAGAATCGGCGGATGCCGGAGGGCTTGACCGATTGGATCGACGGCGTCAGTTTTTCGGAGTAATTCATCAGACGATCATTTCCCTTCCGTCTTTTTTCGTATCGATCAGCGGCACGCTGTCCTCTTTATAGCGCTTGAGCATGAAGTGGGTCGCGGTGGACAAGATGCCGTGCATCGCCGCCAGACGCTTTGCGACAAAGGAGGAGACGTCCTGGATCGTCCTGCCGTTGACGATGAGGAGCAGGTCATAAGCGCCCGCCATCAAATAGACACATTCCACCTCGTCATACTGCATGATCTTCTCAGCGATATCGTCAAAGCCCTTCTGCATCTGGGGAGCGACCTTGAGCTCGATGATCGCCATAACGCCCGCGTCAGGCACAGCCTCCCAGTTGATGACCGCCTGATAACCGCAGATCACACCGTTGTTCTCATATTCTTTGATACGCGCTTCGATGGCTTCCTCGGGCTCACCGAGCATCATCGAAAGCTGCGCTGTCGTGTAATTTGAATTTTCACTCAGTATACGTAACAACTTGTCCATATGATTCATCCTTTCTGGATTTGTATAGTATTTGATTCTATGTCATCTGTAAAGCGGGGATACTGCCGACATTCAGGCTGTCGATACAGATCGCCGTCGCCAAACAGAAGATCTCTCTTTCATTTTGATTCAAGACGAGCTGGATGCAATCACGGGCATAATCCCTGCCCACCGTACACACCACGGCGGTGTCCGCGTCAAGGATAGAGTAGGAGCCCATCAGCACATCACCGCGAACCAAAAAGCTGATCCCGCGGAAGCGGATCGACGCGCGGCCGCTGCCGACGGCGATATTCAGTCGCATACTCTCCCCACCCGCGCTGATACTGTACACCGACAGCGCGGTGAAGCCGAGGGAGCGGATCTTGCAGACGGTATTCCCGTCGGTATCGCAAATACGGATGCTCTCGCCGGAGGGATTGCGTTTGCCGCTCACCGTATAGCGGAGCCTGCCCTGTTCATCGGCGACCTGATACCGTGCGTTCAGTGTCGAAATATCACGTTGTAAATAAATTTTCACTGTTATCACCACGGATATTATTGGATTTTTTCACCGATTCATGCAATGATCGAAGTACTTCTTACAAAAGGCTCTTGCGGAAGGTGCGTCCGAACAGGACAAAGGTGCCGAGCGTGCTGTCGGGCTCGTATTTGACGAGGAAGCACGAGGTATATCCGAGTATCAGCCAGAAGAAAATGATCGTAAAGGTCGGATTATACAGCAGCCCAACCTCGATGAACGAGTAGATCAGGTAGGAGCACAAGAACGAGTACATACACGGCAGTACGCTCTCATGCAGGCTGTCATCCCGAAAGACATGCATCGTG
This sequence comes from uncultured Eubacteriales bacterium, assembly GCA_900320995.1. Lineage (GTDB taxonomy): Bacteria > Bacillota > Clostridia > Oscillospirales > Acutalibacteraceae > Ruminococcoides. Next base: position 12,976 of record ONUI01000013.1, on the reverse strand, counting down.
ATATGCTTGAAGAACCGCAGTCCGAAGATACAGAACAGCACGAATCCGACCACGCCCGAGCATACCAGTATCGTGATATAGCCGTTGTGGAAGTCCGTCATGATAGGCGCCAACGCTCCGTACTTTTCCGAGAACTTGATCCCGTCCTCAAAGATACGGGTACCGTATTCATAGATGTTGCCCTTGCCGATACCGAGGATCGGATCCTGCAGGAACATCTTCGACGCCTGCTGCCAGAGCACAAAGCGTCCTGAATCAAGGTTGGCGTTCTCATGCTCAAAGGTCACGGCAGCCTCGTCATGCGCGATCATATCCGTCACGGAATCGTCGGAGATCGCCGACGATGATTCCGCGGTATCCATGATCTGCACAAAGCCCGCCTGTGTGATGTTGCGCACAAAGAACATCGCCATCACGATGACCAGTCCCGCGGCAAGACAGGCGACTGATTTTGAGATGATCTGCCACGCGGTGAACTTCGACTCGGAGCCGAACATCTTGTATATCACAAAGAATATCGCGTATCCTATCAGCAGCACCAACGCGCCGTTGGAGTCGCACAATAACAGCGAGATCCCGTTGACCGCGATGCAGGAGCCGATCCAGATACGGCTGACGCGCTCGCGTCCCGATATCGCGATAAAATCCTTTTTGAGCAGCATATGACAGCAGAAGATCGCCACTACCGCGACAAATCCGAGCAGATTCGGATTGATGAACATGCCATCAAAGCGGTTCTCATAAACGATGAACTTGAACCATAAGACCTCAAAGCTGATCTCCGCCATCAAAAATGCCAGTCCGAGGATACCGAGCACCGTGGTCGTATAGACGATGAAGCGACAGATGGAATACAGCTCGCGGCGGAAGTTGAGGTGCTTTTCGGTATGTACGGAATAGAACACAAAGAAGCACATCGACACATGCAGCAGCATGACCAGATTGTAGGCGTTATACAGGAACGAACTCGCCAGATGGACGATCATCGTCACGAGCGAGGTCACCACAAACGCGAACAGCCATAAGCCGTAACGCGTTTTCAGGATCGTACGATGCTTAACCGCGTTATAGCACATGAGGAATACGCCCCAGACAAACAGAACGGCAAGCACCGCGTAAGCGGGGATCAGTATGAACGACAGGTTACTGCAGAACATGCAGATCACATAGCTGCGCCGAAACAACGAGGTATCCAAAAGCACCTTTTTGAACTTACTCATAACCATCCTCAACTAAAAGGCAATGCCGCAAATCAACAGATACGGATCGCCGGTAAAACATTCTTCCCATCAGATCAACCGACTGATATCAGTCGCCGGTAAAAACATGCTTGACCGTGGATACCATCAGGTAGATATCCCTACGGAAACCGAACCGATAGAGATACTTGAGATTATACCTCATCTTTTTCGGAAGGATCTCTTCCACATAGATGCGATCCACCTCATCAGGATCGCTGACGTCGCCGATCATCGCGTCCTCATCCTTGAAGCGGATGGAGGCGAGCGAGGTGATGCCGGCGGGCATCAAAAGCGTCGCCATCATCTCGGGCGTGTACCGCTCCACATACTTGACGACCTCGGGGCGTGTGCCGACAAAACTCATCTTGCCGGAGAGCACATGGAACACCTGCGGCAGTTCATCCAGGCGGAACTTGCGCAGGGTCTTGCCGATACCGGTCACGCGGTTATCGTTTGCCGAGGTGACCAGCGCGCCCTTTTGATCGGCGCCCACCGTCATGGTGCGGAACTTCCAGATCTTAAAGCGGCGGTTGTTGGTCGTGACGCGCACCTGCTTATAGAGCACGGGACCCTTGGAGGTCACCTTGATGATGATCGCAATCACCGCCATCGGCAGGATCAGCAGTACGATCATGATCAGCGACAGGATGATATCCATCACGCGCTTCATCACCAGACTCGGTCGTTTTTTATCCAGAATATCATAGTATTTTTTTACCTCATCACATTGAAGCTTTCGAGGTAATTTTTCAAACGGTAAAAGAATCATAATGCCTCCGAACTCAACGGTTCCGTCATACAAATACTTTCATTCATTACTATGCGGTAATGATTCCATACTATTCAGCGTTGAATTAAAGCCTATAATCTTAATTATTATACTATATTTCGCCGTTTTTTTCAATATATTCTCAAAAAAACTATGCCAAAAACACCCCGAAAAAACAATTAATTTCCAACGAAATAAATCCATGATTTTTATTGTGAAATCTTACAAAAATCTCTTGACTTCGCGCCGATGTCATAGTAAAATCATATTAAAGAAAGTTAAGGCAAACCGCACATCTGAATCATGCGGAATCGCCTTAGTTTGAGGTAATGAATGGACAATAGTTACAAGCCCGATTTGATCACCCTGATCGATGAGGACAATGTCGAACACAACTTTGAGATTCTCGATACCATCGAAAACGAAAAAGGCGTTTTCTACGCGCTCTACCCCATCTACGACAACGCCAAGGACAGCGTGGATGACAGCGGCGAGTACTACATCATGGAGGTCATCGAAGAGGACGGCGAGGAACAGCTCGCCGAGGTTCAGGATGAGGCTCTGTTAGATGAACTCAGCGCGATCTTTGAGAAGCGTTTTGAAGAGCTTTTCGACGACGTCGAGGAAGAAAACAAGGAAGAGAAATAAGGCTTTTAAATTGGAGTTTTATTGACAGGCGCCATCTCAACGCATACAAATTGTCATTGCGAGGCAATCATGCCGTGGCAATCTCAACCGATTAACCAAAGCCATTATCATCCGTCAACATCCTGCCTGACCCGCGTATCGGTCGCAAATAACCCTACAACATTTAAATCGGGAGCTTAGCTCCTTCGGCGGTGTGCAGACCTCCCATCCTTTTGGACGAAGGGAGCCTAAAGCCGCAGGGCGGGCACCCACCTGTCATCGTGTAGGCAGGTTATCTCAAGACCGTTACGGTCAGGCGGGATACCTTTAAAAATCTCACACCATCAGCCTTCCCCTTGAGGGGAAGGTGGGCAATTTGCCATACAAGGCAAATTGGTCGGATGAGGTGAAAGCCCTTCCGATTCATCAATCAACGGCATGAGGATAATACGTTTCCACCTCATCCGTCTCGCTTAACCGCTCGACACCTTCCCCTCAAGGGGAAGGCTTTTTCACATCTAACCAATTTGAAGGAGATAAGTATGAAGATTTCTGTTTTAGGCTGCGGACGCTGGGGCAGCTGTATCGCGTGGTACCTCGACCGCATCGGTCACGAGGTGGTATCCTGCGGACTCGAAAACGCCCCCGAGCTGCAACAGCTCCTTAAAACCCATCATAACGACTATCTCACCTACCCCGAGAGCATCACCGTCACCTATGACCACCGGTTCGCCATCGAGCGCGCCGAGGTGATCGTGATCTCCATCTCCGCGCAGTATCTGCGCGACTATATGCAGACCATCACGCAGTATGATCTTGACGGCAAGATCATCGTGCTGTGCATGAAGGGTATCGAGGAAAGCACCGGCAAGCGTCTGACGCAGGTCGTGGGCGACTTTGTCGATACCGATAAAACGCCTGTCGCCGTATGGGTCGGACCCGGTCATCCGCAGGACTATGTCAAGGGCATCCCGAACTGCATGGTCATCGACTCCGAGAACGAGGAAGTCAAAAGCAAGCTGGTACATAGCTTCAACAGCGAGCTGATCCGCTTCTATCTGGGTACCGATCTGATCGGTTCCGAGATCGGCGCGGCGGCAAAAAACGTCGTCGGTATCGCCGCGGGTATGCTGGACGGTGCGGGCTGCACCTCCATCAAGGGCGCTTTGATGGCACGCGGTACACGCGAGGTCGCAAGGCTGATCAAAGCCGCCGGCGGCAACGAACTCTCCGCCTACGGACTGTGTCACTTAGGCGACTACGAAGCGACCCTGTTCTCGCCGTGGAGCCACAACCGACGCTTCGGCGAAATGTTCATCAAGGGCGAGAAATTCGAGAAGCTCGCCGAGGGTGTGATGACCAGTAAGGCGATGCTGCGGCTCGGCGAGCAGCTCGGCGTTGATCTGCCGATCACCACCGCCGTCTATCGGATCCTATTTGAAAACAGCAACGCCAAGGAGGAACTCTCCGCCCTCTTCACCCGTTCGATCAAAGAAGAATTTTAATTCTGTATTAGAATTCTGTATTAGAATTATATATGTAGATTATTTAAGCGCAACAACGGCTGCCTGATCTTTCAGACAGCCGTTGTTTTTTCATCATCGTCATTTTAAGAGCTCGACACGCATGTCACCCGTGGCAATCCCATTAAGGGAGACTTCACTGCAAGCGATTTCTCCGACAAGGGGATTGCCACAGCCTGCCTCTTCGAGGCATCTCTCTAATCGAGAGGCTTCGGGCTTCGCAATGACAGAATGATTGTTTCACTTTTTACTGTGCGGTTGCGAATTTCTGTTTGAGTTGGTCGATCTTGGTCTGCTCAACGTCACAGACATTGTACCAGCCCTTGTTCGTCATCTTGGTATAGATCTCGTCCTGCATGGACAGGGAGTCGTCGAGCGCGGAGTTGAACGCGCCGAGCACGTTTTGTGTCGCGGATTCGACCGCGCCGTGCAGGTACAGATCGCAGCAGCCCTTTTCGAGCAGCAGCAGGTTTTGCATCAGGTTCTTGTCATCCATCATGGTTCCTCCTTACAGCAGTGAATAGAAGCGGTCGAAGATCCGGGAATGGCGGGTGGTCAGATCCTCTACGCAGGTTTTCAGCTCAGGGTCACTGAGACTTTGGGCGGTTTCCTTACACTTCTGTTGAAAATACTGCTCATGTCCGAGGGCGTCCTCGATATAGAGCAACTCTTTGTCGGTCATATCATTACCTCCGTTTGATTTGGTAATGATAGTATGAGCAGGATGAAAAAGAATATTCCTGTTTACAAAAAATCGGCGGCACAACCTGTTACAGTCGTGCCGCTTTGGTTGAGATTGCCACATCGCCGACGCATGCATCCGCTCTTCGCAATGACAATCTGTATAAATATTATTCTTCTGTAGAATTAAATGTGAATTGTTCACCGTCGTGATCGCAGGTGATCGGCTTGGTGCTGTCGAAGTCGGGCTCGAGCATCCGCTCGCTGAGCTTATCCTCGATGTTGGTGACGATCGCGCGGCGCAGGGGACGCGCGCCGTAGGTATCGTCAAAGCCCTCGTCCGCGATCTTCTCGACCGCCTTATCGGTGAAGGTGATCGTCACACCGAGCGACTCCAGACGCTTGGTGAGCGTGTTCAGCATCAGTCTCGCGATCTGCTCGATCTCGGGCTTGGTGAGCTTATTGAACACGATGATATCATCCACACGGTTAAGGAACTCGGGACGGAACACCTGCTTGAGTTCGCTCATCACCAGCTCGCGGACGTCGACGTCTTTTCTGCTGTCGTCAGCGTTATTATTGAATCCCAGAACGCTCGCGTTCTCGGTGATCTTGCGCGCGCCGACGTTCGAGGTCATGATGATGATGGTATTCTTGAAGTCGACCGTGCGACCCTGACTGTCCGTCAAACGACCGTCCTCGAGGATCTGCAGGAGCATATTGAACACATCGGGATGCGCTTTTTCGATCTCGTCAAAGAGAACCACCGAATAGGGCTTGCGGCGCACCGCTTCGGTCAGCTGACCGCCCTCGTCGTAGCCGACATAGCCGGGAGGTGAACCGACCAGACGAGATACCGTATGCTTTTCCATATACTCGCTCATATCGAGGCGGAGCATGGCGTTCTCATCGCCGAACATCGCCTGTGCCAGTGCCTTGCAAAGCTCTGTCTTACCGACGCCGGTGGGACCGAGGAAGATGAAGGAGCCGGTCGGGCGCTTGGGATCCTTGATGCCGACTCTGCCGCGGCGGATCGCTCTGGAAACGGCTGAGACCGCCTCATCCTGACCGATCACACGCTCATGCAGGATCTTCTCCATATTGAGCAGACGATCGGATTCCTCACGCGTCAGCTCAACGACAGGGATATTCGTCCATGCGGAAACGATCGCGGCGATGTCCTCGGCGCTGACCTCATGGTCGCTTTCCTTGGTGCTCTCCTCCCAACCCGATTTTGCTTTTTCGAGCTGTTCGGAAATGTTCTTTTGCTCATCGCGCAGCTGTGCCGCACGCTCAAAATCCTGCTCGCTGATCGCGGCGGTCTTTTCGCTTTCGAGCTGTTCGAGTTCCGCTTCAAGATCCTTGATCTCGTTCGGATAGGTCAGAGCGCTCAGGCGCACCTTGGATGCCGCCTCATCGACCAGATCGATCGCCTTGTCGGGCAGATAGCGGTCGGCGATATAGCGGGAGCTGAGCGTAACAGCCGCCTCGATCGCCTCATCGGAGATCTTGACCTTGTGATGGGCTTCATAGCGGTCGCGCAGACCCTTAAGGATCTCGATCGCGTCCTCCTCGCTCGGCTCGCCGACCTTGACGGGCTGGAAACGACGCTCCAAAGCGGCGTCCTTCTCGATATACTTGCGGTACTCCTCGAGGGTCGTCGCGCCGATGACCTGGAAGTCGCCGCGTGCCAGGGAGGGCTTGAGGATGTTTGCCGCGTCGGCACTGCCTTCCGCCGCGCCCGCTCCGATGATGGTATGCAGTTCATCGATAAAGAGGATGATGTTCTTGCTCTTTTTGACCTCGTCGATCGCGTTCTTGATGCGATCCTCGAATTCGCCGCGGTACTTGGTGCCCGCGACCATGCCGGTGAGGTCGAGCGCTACCACGCGCTTGTCTCGCAGGTGCTCCGGCACCTCGCCGTTGGCGATCTTCAGCGCCAGGCCTTCGGCGATTGCGGTCTTGCCGACGCCGGGCTCACCGATCAGGCAGGGGTTGTTCTTGGTACGGCGGGAGAGGATCTGGATGATACGGCGTATCTCTTCATCCCTGCCGATAACGGGATCAATCTCGCCGTTCTTCGCCGCCTTGGTCAGATCACGCGAGAAGCTGTCCAGCGCCTTGCTGTCGCCGTCACCGGACGAAGCGCCGTTGTTCTCAAAACCGTTTTGCTGTTCATTCTCGAGATTCGCGCTCATATGGTCGGCGATGGTCTGAGGGGTAACGCCGAGTGCGCGCAGATAGCGGATCGCGTAGCTGTCACGGTCGGACAACAGGGCGATCAACAGGTGCTCGGTGCCGACATAGCCGGAGCCGGTGCGTGCCGAGTACATCACGGCGGTCTGCATCACGCGCTTGGTGCGCGGCGTAAAATCGTTCGGAGTCAGGGCGACGGTGCCGTTGTTGCTGTCCATCATCGCCTCTAACTTTTCGGCGGTAACGCCGCTGTCACGCAGCGCGGTATATGCGACGCCGCTGTTCTCCTTGCACAGACCTAAGAGGATATGCTCGGAACCGATATAGGTTTGACCGAGATCTTGGGCGCTTTCGATTGCCAGATTCAGCGCCTTGTTCGCTTTTTCCGTAAAGCCTTTGAATGTGTATTTCATATACCTTTCCTCCTTTGTGCGACTTTGTCGCAGTGAATAATGAATAGTGAATAATGGCGGGCGGGACACCCGCACCCGATTCTATTCACGATACCAACTCTTATTTAAATCGATCTCTTAAAATCTCCGCGCGTTTGATGTCGCGGTCGCGGGGGCTCATATCGTCGCCGTAACGCGTCATGATCGACGCGGGCTGGATCTCAACGATCAGCCTGTCGATGGTGTCGGTGGAGAGGGACTCGAGCTTCTTTTCACTCACACCAAGACGTACCAGTGACAGCAGACGCATCGCCTCGCTGTGATCCATCAGCATCGCGCTTTTAAGGATGCCGAGAGCGCGGTGGATCTTGTCCTGCACCTCGATATCATTCAACAGATTCTCACGGGAGCGCATCTCCTGCGCGATCAGCTGGGTGGTGATATTCTGCAAATTATCGATCGCCGCTTTCTCCGAGATGCCGAGGGTAACCTGATTGGAGAGCTGATAGAACGCGCCCGCGGGCTTGGAGCTCTCGCCGTACAGTCCGCGCATCGTCAGACCGAGCTTGCTGAGGTTCGCGCCGATACTGTTGACGACGCCGGTCATCCGGAGCGCCGGAAGATGGAGCATCACCGACGCGCGCATACCCGTACCGAGGTTGGTGGGACACTGCGTCAGGTAGCCGAGACGCTCGTGGAACGCGAAGTTTAATTTCTTTGAAAGAATATTATCGATCTGATCCGCCATCGCGTACGCCTCTTTCAGCTCAAAGCCGTCCTTGATGACCTGTAGGCGGATGTGATCCTCCTCATTGACCATGATGGACACGGTGTTGTCGTCGCTGAGATAGACCGCGCGGCCATCCTGCTCGCTGATAAAATCGGGGCTGACGAGGTGGCGTTCGATCATCGCCACACGGATGGTGTCGGGGATATTGCTAAGGTCAATACGGTGGAACTTGATCTCGCAATCCTTGAGCGCCTCCCCTACCTTATCGACGATCTCACGCGCTTTGTCGGCGGAGAGTCGGATCGGGAACGGATATTCTTTGAGATTACGCGCCAGACGGATTCTGGTCGATACAACAGCTTCACTCATCATTATCCCTCCAATCCTTTGATCTCGTCACGCAGCTGTGCCGCGCGCTCGAAGTTTTCTTTTTCAATCGCCTCTTTAAGCTCTGCGCGCAGGGTGCCGATCTTATCCTCGGAAGACGCGTCGTTGTCCGACTTGTTTTCTTCCTCGTTCACGGTGTACTCGATCACGCCGGGGCGTTTGCCCTTATGCTCGGTGTTGCCGTGGACGTTGCGGATGGTGGGCATCAGCTCGCTGAAAAACGTGTCGTAGCAGTCGGCGCATCCGACCTTGCCGGTACGCTTGATATCGTTGAGGGTACTGCCGCAGGTATCGCAGTGAGTCGCGCCGGAGATCGCGGGAAGCGCGTTCGAGAAAAAGCTCGAAAGCAGTCCGCCGAAATCAGCGGAAAAATCGGTGAACATCGAATCGTACCCGAGTTCGTGGGCACATTCCGGACAGAGCCGGTATTCGGCATATTTGCCGTTGACCATCGTCTTGACATGGGTGGTAGCTTCATTCTTTTGGCAGTGTTGACATAACATGGTAAATCCTCCTTTTTTCACTTGTCATTGCGAGCCTCATTGATGAGGCGTGGCAATCCAACCGATCATTGACGATTTGATCACCACGGAGTCGAGCGTGTGCCCAACCCTCGTAATGACGATTTTCAGTTTATCATATACCTTGACACTTATGTGTCGAGAAGTGTGAGAAGCATATTTTTGAATACGGTGGCGCGGATCGCGTCGCGGTACTGCTGGGGCACGCTGAGATAGGCTCGCTCGCCCAGTGCCGCCGCCATCAGCTTGGCGGTGCGTCTGTCGATGATACCGCGCGTCAGCATATTGTCGAGCATGATCTCTGCCGTCGCCTTATCCAATGTGTTGCCGATGGAATTGACGATGTGCATGATCGCGCCGCCGCGGGTAGTGTTGATACGGGTGATGCGGATGTATCCGCCGCCTCCTCTGCGGGACTCGACAATGTAGCCCTGCTCGGGAGTAAATCGCGAGGTGATCACGTAGTTGATCTGACTGGGCACACACCCGAGGGTGGTCGCCAGCTCATTTCGTTTGATCTCTGCCTCGCCGTCCTGTTGCTCGAGTATATCCTTGATATACTGCGCAACCAAATCGCTCATACGCATTATTTGTCCTCTTCTCTGCACGTGTGCATTTATTCCGCCTTCTTTCATGCCAATCGTGTTTTAATCAGCATCAACGGCGGACACACGGGAACTGTTGAAGTGACAGATGAAGCGGAAGTGCCTTTGATCTATACCTTGAGTTGATTAAGCGGGAAGGTTCCACCTCATCCGACCAAATTACCTCAGTCGGTAATTTGCCCACCTTTCCCTCAAGGGGAAGGCTCTTTGTCCTTTTCTGACCTTGACTATATTGTAAACCATTGGTCAAAGAAAGTCAAGGTCAAAATCAAATATTCACAAATTGTTCAAAAATAGACCTATCATTCTTCATTAGAAAAATCGCTCCGCAAAAAGGATATTCCTTCCACAGAGCGATTTGCGCCTTGTTTATTCAATTTAGAATATGTTATTGCAAAATACTCGCCTTGCCCTCCCGATATGCGTCAGCTACATCCATTGTATAAATGCTGTTTTATCCGTGCAGTTGTAGCCTGCCCGTTTATAGAAATTCAGTGTGCTTTCGGTTTTCGAGCTCGTGAGCAGCATCATCTTATAGCAATTCGCCTTGATTGCCAAATCTTTTGCATGATTCAGACAGGCGGTTGCGTAACCCTTTCCTCTGTAATCGGCGTGGGTAACAACATTTTCGATAAATGCATACGGACGGATATTCCGTGTCAGATTCGGGATAATCACGCACACACAGGATGAAACGAGCTTGCCGTCAACTTCGCAAACGATGATGTGATGATTCCCGTCACGACATATTACAGACCAAGTGTTTTGTAAATGCTCGCTGTTTTCGGGCACACCAAGCTCATGCAGATGGGTATATAATTCGAGCAGATCGCTTAATTCGTTTTCTTTGATTTCTCTGACTTTCATTTCTTCACCAACTCTTTATCAATAAACTCCATATACGGCTTGCGGTTATAGATGCTGTCCGGTTTTTTTCGATACCATACAAATTCTTCTTTCAATCCCTGATCCAGAGGAATGGTATCGGGCATCAACTCGGTTTGCTTGCTGACGTCAAGCACGTATTCATAATCATAAAAGCAGAAATAATCTCTCTGCGGGATCTCTTCGCTCACGCTGACAAATTCAGGGGTTTTGCCGACTGCCTGATAGCATAGCTCGACCCATTCCTTAACGGTCACAATGTCCTTGTTGCCGACATTGAACACGTGATTTTCGGGGTGCTTTTCTATCAGGATTTCGATAAATCGGCAGAGATCGGCAACATGGAAAAACTGCAATTTCATGTCACCGTTCTGCGGCAGATAAAACGGTCTGTCCCGCATCGCGCAGTCAAACGGAAATGCCTCTCGGTAGAGATTGTTATAGATTCCGTAAAAATACGGCGGGCGAAGGATGTACGCACCGGGCACGTGCGCTTGTAAATACCGCTCCGCATTCAGCTTATTCATCCCGTAATCACCCCAAACGGAGTTGGCGCCACAGGATTGTTTCTCGGTAAAGGGTTGGGGATTCGTCTCGGGGTAGACCGCACTGGAGCTGATGAAAATATAATCTCCGAAGGCTATGTCCGCATCAAGGAGCGCTTGGATATGTTTCTGTGTATAAGCCGTGATATCAAGAACAAGGTCAAAGAATGATCCTGTCAGTTCATCGCCCGGCTGAAGCCTGTCACATTGGATATGAGTGACGCCGTCCACCTGTTCTCTGCTGCCGCGGTTGAGTACAACAACATCATTCCCTTTGGCAACAAAGTATTCAGCAGCATACCTGCTGACAAAGGTCGTGCCGCCGGTAATCAAAATCTTCATATGACACCTCCGTAATCAAATCGGCTTCATTTTACTACAAAACAGCGGATATATCAACCTCGATTTCGGTTGAGATTGCCACAGTCTTTGCAGACTTTGCAATGTCATATTGTATAGTTGAGATTGCCACATCGTCGTCACACGCCGTATTCGGCAGGCATATCCGGTTGGTATGCCTTGCCCTCATGTGGCGGTTCCTCCTCTCCCCACCGCGCAGGGGCGCGCCGGGGTCCCCGAAGAACCCTCGCAATGACTATTGTAGATGCACAAAGCGGCTGCACCATGTGGTACAGCCGCGATTTGGCGATTTATCATGCTTTGGCAAATCATTCCGTAAGCCGGATTCTCAAACAGAACGATCCGCCTCGGCAACTGAGCGTAATCAGTAAGCGATCGGATTACAGCTCAGCAAAATACTTAATGGTGCGAACCATCTGAGAAGTGTAGGAGTTCTCGTTGTCATACCAAGAAACTACCTGAACCTCATACAGACCGTCGCCGATGGGAGAAACCATGGTCTGGGTAGCGTCGAACAGAGAACCGAAGCGCATACCGATAACGTCGGAAGAAACGATCGGATCCTCGTTGTAACCGAAGCTGTCGCTTGCGGCAGCCTTCATAGCGGCATTGATGCCCTCTACGGTTACGTCGTCACCCTTGACAACAGCGGTCAGGATGGTGGTGGAGCCTGTCGGAACAGGAACACGCTGAGCAGCGCCGATGAGCTTGCCGTTCAGCTCGGGGATAACCAGGCCGATCGCCTTAGCAGCGCCGGTGGAGTTGGGAACGATGTTCGCAGCGCCCGCGCGAGCTCTTCTCATGTCGCCCTTACGATGAGGACCGTCAAGGATCATCTGGTCGCCGGTGTAAGCGTGAACAGTGCACATGATACCGGTCTGGATGGGAGCGAACTTGTTCAGAGTGTTAGCCATGGGAGCTAAGCAGTTGGTGGTGCAGGAAGCAGCAGAGATGATCTGATCGTCAGCGGTCAGAGTGTCCTCGTTAACGCTGAATACGATGGTCTTGAGGTCTTTGCCTGCGGGAGCAGAGATAACGACCTTCTTAGCGCCTGCGTTGATGTGAGCCATGGACTTGTCCTTGGAGCAGTAGAAACCGGTGCACTCGAGAACTACGTCTACGCCGATCTCGCCCCAGGGCAGCTTGTTAGCGTCAGCCTCAGCATAAATGGTGATCTCCTTACCGTCAACGATAATGGAGTTCTCGCCTGCCTCTACCGTGTGCAGACCTTCACCGATAACGCCGCAATAGCCCTTCTGAGCAGTATCATACTTCAGCAGGTTTGCGAGCATGGCAGGGTTGGTCAGGTCGTTGATCGCAACTACCTCATAACCCTCAGCACCGAACATCTGACGGAAAGCCAGACGGCCGATACGACCGAAGCCGTTAATAGCAACTTTTACTGACATAATAATTCCTCCTAAGAATTAGTTTAAATGTAATTGTTACATCATTGTTATTTTACTACAAACACCACATGAAATCAAGGTGTATTTTTGAAAAATATACTAAAA
>ONUI01000252.1 GCA_900320995.1 uncultured Eubacteriales bacterium | reverse complement strand
GAGCGGATGACCGTCGACGTCGAGGATCTCGCCGCGGGTCGCGTCGGAATCCACCGTGTGAGCGGTAGAGGCGGCGGACAGCTCCTTGTATTCCTCACCGTGCACGATCTGCCAGTCAAAAAGCCGCGTCGCAAAGCCCGCGCATATCGCGATAAGGAGTATCACGCAGATGATGACGCGCAACTTGGTGGTGTCTTTCTTTTCCTTTTCCTGCTGAGCTGTTTTGGCGGCAACACGCGCGTTGCGGTTGCCGATATTGATCATCTCTTTCACATTTTTGCGCATTTGGCTCTGGAATTTTCTGTCCTTTTTCATCGGCATGATCCTCCTTTCATTATGTATTTTTGGGAGGGTATAACCCTCCCGATTCTTTTACAATATTTAACCCGCTTCGGGGCTGAGTGTCGAATAGATAAAATGATTAATAAAAAACGGGATCGAAAACAGGAATGTCTGCACCATACGCGAGATGATGTGCGCGACAAAATAATCCCACATATGCTCCGTACCGGGGATCACGAAGATCACCAGAAAATAGATCATAAACAACAGCCCTACCGCGACGAACGCGTAGAGCAGGTAGTTAAAAAACTTTGCGACGATCAGGTTGTTCGCGGCATAGCCGACGATAAAGCAGATGATCGTCAGCGAGATCGCGAAAATGCCGATGCTGTCGGTGTATCCCAAGTCGGTCAGGATACCTGCCAGCAAGCCGATGATCATCGCGGGGATCTCTCTCTCAAATACCGCGACCGTCAACGCGACACAGACGACAAGCGCCGGTTTCGCGCCGAAGATCTCGGGCAGCAGTCCCGGCGTTGTACATAGGATAAAGGTCAGGATCAGTTCTATCACATAGGCGAGATACCTGAAAAACGAATTTGAACGCTCCGACATCAGTCACCGCTCTCTTTCTTGAGGATCTCTCCCTGACCTTTGAAATCGGAGATGACCGCCACATTCACCACGGTGCTGATATCATCATACGGCTTGACCACGGCATAGCGGGAGGTGTCGTATGTATCATAACCGATCTCGGTGACCTCGCCCAACACCATTCCCTTGGGATAAATGCCAGATGAACCGGAGGAGGTAATGATGTCGCCCTTTTCGATCTTGTTCTCGGAGGTGAGCTTGGAGAGCATCGTCAGATTATCATCGGCGTATTTTGCCGAGCCGGTGATGATACCGGCGTCGCCTGTCGCCTTGTCGATCGCGCCGATACTGGTCTGCGGCGAAAGGATGGTGACGACCTTGGCGGTATAGTTGTCCGCCTCGCTGATCCAGCCGATCAAGCCGTTCTCTCCCATGACGGGATCGCCGACGCTCACCGCCGATTCGGTGCCCTTATCGATGGTGAAGGAACCGAATTCATCATTGGTATCGCGGCGCAGAACGGTCGCGGGGATCAGGGCATAATCCTCATGCTCCTTTTTGAGGTCATAGAACATCCACAGACGGGTGTTCTCTTCCTTGACCTCATAGTAATCCACCAGACGGGATCGCAGATCTCGGTTCGCTGTTTTCAGCTCTTCGTTCTCTTTTTTCAGTTCATCATAGCTTTTGTTGCCGCTGTTATCGGAGGTCGCCGCCGCCGTGACCTTGGACATGCCGTAGGTCAGGGTGTTGAAGGTGGCGGAGATGACATTGTTCTCCACATTGCGCGTGAACACCGAAAGCATGATCAGCACTAACAGTACCGACAAGAATATTTTGATTTTAGGGGATTGAAAAAACTCTTTCATTCTTTAATTCCTGCTATCAGATAATGATTCGGTGTTTTATTTTGCTCTTTTACTCGCCTTGAAATTGGGATCCAGACGCATACCCGCGCCGTCGACGACACAGTCGAGCGGACGCTCGGCGATACGAACCGGCATACCGGTCTCTTCTTCGATGAGCTTATCAAGTCCTCTGAGCAGCGCGCCGCCGCCGGTGAGCATGATGCCGTTGTCGATGATATCGGCGGAAAGCTCGGGGGGCGTCTTTTCGAGCGTGTTCAGGATCGCGTCGACGATGGTCATCAGGCAGTCCTTGAGCGCTTCGCGCACCTCTGCCGCGGTGATGCGGACATTCTTCGGCAGCCCGTCGACCAGATTGCGGCCCTTGACCATCATGGCGCCTTCGCCCTCATAGGGATAAGCGGAGCCGATGGTCACCTTGATATCCTCGGCGGTGCGCTCGCCGATGAGCAGATTATACTTCTTCTTGATATAGGTCACGATCGCCTCATCGAATTTATCGCCCGCCATACGGACGGAGCAGGACGCGACGATGTCGCCCAGCGATACGATACCGACCTCGCTGGTGCCGCCGCCGATATCGACGACCATATTGCCGATAGGAGAATCGACGGGAAGTCCCGCGCCGATCGCCGCCGCCATAGGCTCTTCGATCAGCTCGACATACTTGCCGCCTGCCTGACGCGCCGCGTCTTCGACCGCGTTGCGCTCGACCTCGGTGACGCCCGAGGGAATACAGATGATGATGCGCGTTTTACTGAACATACCGCCGCGCACGACGCTCTTGATAAAGTATTTGAGCATGGTCGCCGTGATCTCAAAATCGGCGATAACGCCGTCCTTGAGGGGTCGGATCGCGACGATCGAACCGGGTGTACGGCCGATCATCTCTTTTGCCTCGTGTCCGACCGCCAGCACCATGTCACGCTTGACGTCGACCGCCACAACTGACGGTTCGCGCATAACAACGCCTTTTCCC
>ONUI01000004.1 GCA_900320995.1 uncultured Eubacteriales bacterium | reverse complement strand
GCAGTTGCTCTATCCAACTGAGCTATTGGCGCAGATACGCTGTTTTAATCAGCCTAAATATTATATAAGATAGCGGCGCTTTTGTCAAGTGTTTTGGAAAGATAATTGCGGGAATTACGCGAAAAAAACTCTGAACACAATCAATCTGTGTCGGCGGGAGTAAACCCCCGCCCTACATTTCAGATTGAAAGCCGTCCTTACAATTCACCGTTCACCGTCTCCGCGTATCTCACGGTATCCATCGCGTCCTTGGCGTACTGATCGGCGCCGATGGAAGCGGCGTATTCCTCGGTCATCACGGCGCCGCCTACCACGATCTTTGCCCACGGAGCCGATACTCTGAGCTGTCGGATGGTTTCTTCCATCGCGGGCACGGTGGTGGTCATCAATGCCGACAGTCCCACCAGCGGCGCGTGCAGACGCACGGTTTCGTTGACGATCACCTCGGGCGGTACGTCCTTGCCCAGATCGCTGACGTCAAAGCCGTAGTTCTCCAGCAGGAGCTTGACGATATTCTTGCCGATATCGTGGATGTCGCCGTGTACGGTCGCGATCACAAAGGCGCATTTGGTCTTGCCGCCGGAGTCGGACAGGGTCGCCTTGATCTCCTCAAAGGCGCATTTTGCCGCCTCGGCGCTCATCAGCAGACCGGGAAGATAGACTCTCCCCTGCTCATATTCTCTGCCGACTTCGTCCAGCGCGGGGATGATATGTTCATTGACAATATCCAGCGGCTCGACGGTTTGCAGCAGCTCCTTGCACAGCTTCGCGGCGGGCTCTTTGAGACCCTTGGTCACCGCGCCGCGCAGGGTGAGCTGTTCATCAACAGCGCCGCTTGCGGCTTTCTCATTGATAGTGATATTGCTCTTCACCGTGTCGGCAAAGGCGATGTAGTCGGCGCAGTTCTCATCCAGCCCCTTGAGCACGCGATAGGCGTAGTAGGTCTTCATCATCTCGGCGGAGAAGGGGTTCATGATCGCGGCGGATAAGCCGTTTTCGAGCGCCAGCGCGAAGAATGCCGCGTTGACGATGTCCCGCTGCGGCAGTCCGAAGGAGATGTTGGAAACGCCCAGCGAGGTATGCGCGCCCAGCTCATGACGAATGACGTTCAGTGATCCGAGCGTCACCTTGGCGGCGTTGTGATCAGCGCTGACCGCCATCGCGAGGGTGTCGAAGATCAGATCCTTCTTGTCGATGCCGTAGGACGCGGCTGTATCGATGATCCTCTTCGCGATCGCTACCCTGCCCTCTACCGTGTCGGGAATGCCGTTTTCATCAAGCGTCAGCGCGATCGCCGTACCGCCGTACTTCTTCATCAGCGGGAAGATCGCGTCCATGCTCTCCTGCTTGCCGTTGACGGAGTTGATCAGCGGCTTGCCGTTGTAAACGCGGAGCGCCTGCTCCATCGCGACAGGGTCGGAGGTGTCGATCTGGAGCGGCAGATCGATGATGGCTTGCAGCTCATAGACGACCTTGCTCAGCATGGCGGGCTCGTCGATCTCGGGCAGTCCGACGTTGACGTCGAGCACCTGTGCGCCCGCGCTCTGCTGCTTGAGACCCTCGCTGAGGATATAATCGAGCTCATTGTTGCGCAGCGCTTCTTTCAGGCGCTTTTTACCGGTAGGATTGATGCGCTCGCCGATCAGCACCGGATCGTCCGCAAACGTGACCGCGTCGGTGTAGGACGAGATCACGGTGGTGTTTTTCTTATCGATCGTCATTGCGAGGGATTCATCCCGCGGCAATCTCAACCGAATATCATCGATTTGTTCACAGAGTTCTTTGATATACTCAGGCGTTGTACCGCAGCAGCCGCCCGCGACGCGTACGCCCTTTTGCACCATGCGCGCGGTGATGTCCGCAAAGGACGGCGGCAGAATGTTATACAAGGTCTTGCCGCCCACATTCGTCGGCATACCGGCATTCGCCTTGAGGATCACGGGGATCGAGGCGCAGCGCAGGTACTCTTCCACGATGGGCTGGAGCTTGTCGGGTCCGAAGGAGCAGTTCACGCCGATCGCGTCAGCGCCCATGCTCTCGAGCATTGCCGTCATCGCCGCGGGTGACGCGCCCGTCATCAGCTTGCCCTTATCGGTGTACGCGTTGGACACGAGCACAGGCAGATCGCAGGTCTCCTTGACCGCTAACAGCGCCGCCTTGGTCTCGTAGCTGTCGTTCATGGTCTCGATCATCACGAGGTCGACGCCGCACTGGGCGCCGATCTGAGCGGTTTTGGCAAAGACCGTGACCGCCTCTTCAAAGTCGAGATCGCCCAGCGGCTTTAAGAGTCTGCCGGTGGGTCCGATATCCAGCGCGATAAACTTTTCGTGAGAAGTATCACTCAGCTCACGTGCTTTTTGCGCGTTGGCGACTGCCGCCCGGATGACTTCGGTCAACTCCGCCTCGTCATAATGCAGGAGATTCGCGCCGAAGGTATTGGTGTTGACCACGTTGGAGCCGTTGTCAAAATACGCCTTGTGGATGGCGATGATGTCGTCGGGGCGGCTGAGATTCCACCGCTCCGGCTGTTCACCCGGCTGTAAGCCGCGCTCCTGCAGCAGCGTACCCATCCCGCCGTCAAGGATCACGATATTCTGTTGTAAGAATTCTTTGAAGTTCATAAGTGCCTCTGATGTTTAGATATATTGAAGAATGAAGAATAGTGAGCACGTGTGCCCTTTTCTCTGTCTAACGGATAGGATCTGCGATTAAAATAGCCTTCCCCTCGGGGAGATTCCCCTGATAGGGGAAATGGGCAAAGCCCAAAAGGGTTGCCGTTCCTGCAAGGAAAAGGTGGGCAATTTGCCCTAAGCAAATTGGTCGGATGAGGGGCTGAGTTAGCCGAAAGATCATCTTAACAAAGAGTGAAAGGCTTTTCCTCGATTCTCGGTAGACATACAGCCTCACCGAGTCCAACATCAATAGGAAAGGTTATCCCCTCATCCGTCTCCCGTTGGTCGACACCTCCCCCCCCCGAGGGGAAGGCTTTTTTTTGATTCTGCCACACGTCACAGTAACATAGAAAAAGACGCGCGCGTCCCCCGAGGGGAAGGCTTTTTTTGATTCTGCCACACGTCACAGTAACATAGAAAAAGGCGCACGCGCCCCCGAGGCACCCCCGTTGGGGGAATGTCCGAAGGACAAGGGGAGATTTCCGAAGGACAAGGGGAGATTCCCCTGCTAGGGGAAATGTCCGCAAAGCGGACAAAAGGGTCGGCTGTCTTCGCAGAAGAAGCCGCTTCCGGCGAGGAGAAGGCTTAATTACGATAAGCGCAGTCGGTTTTATCACAATCCGTGCAGTGATCTTGATGTTCCTCGCAACCGTCCGTGATACCGACGATGGCGGTGACGGACTTGCTCGGCGACATCAGCAGGCTTTGGTCTAATGTCAAGCCGATCTTGCGCGGACAATCCAGCACCGCGAAGATCTCTTTCTGCAAGCTCAGCGGGATATCGCCGTAACCGGGGCTGACGCGCCGCGTCAGGCATTTTTCCGTTTTACTCAGCTCCGTACTCATCTGCGCGCAAAACGCGTCACACAGGCTTTCTACACGCTCCGCGCCGATGGCTTGGAATATCAGCGCCTTGGACGGTTCCACACGGCTGTACCGCGCGATCAGGCGGTCAAAGGGTGATCCGACCGTCGCCGCGAATAAGATGACGGCTTCGGATCCGCGGATCGCCTTGCCGATCGTCTGTGACTGAACACGCGTGTTCCCGATCGTGATCCCGCCGTCGGGATCGACCGGCAGATTCGTACAGCACACCCGATAGGTCAACAGCGGCTCCGCTTCTCTGATACATTCGTCGATCAGAGCGTCATAGCTGTTATCGGCGCCCCTGATCCGGGCGTAGCGCATGATCTCGCGCTTGTCCCACGCGGGTGGGTCGATGGTCAAGTTGCGGATCATTTGCCGATGATACTGCTGAGATTGTTCATTACGGCGCGCGCGATCTCAGGCTTGTTCATGGTGTAGAGGTGGACATGCTTGACGCCGTTGGCATACAGATCGATGATCTGATCGGTCGCGTAAGCGATACCCGCCTGCGCCATCGCGCGGTCATCGCCGCCGAAACGGTCGACCATCGCCTTGAAGCGCTGTGGGATGAAGGAGCCGGAGAGCTCGATCGCGCGCTTGAGCTGGATGGCTCTGGTGATCGGCATGATGCCCGGCACGACCGGCACGGTGATGCCCGCCTCACGGATCTTGTAGAGGAAGTTATACAGCAGATTGTTGTCAAAAAACATCTGCGTGGTCATAAAATCACAGCCCGCGTCGACCTTTTCTTTGAGATAAAAAATGTCGTCGGTCTGGTGTTGGCTTTCGGGATGCACCTCGGGATAGCACGCGCAGCCGATGCAGAAATCCGTGCCGCTGTTTTTGAGCTCACGGATCAGATCGACCGCATGGGAGTAGTCCCAGTGCTTCGCGTCGCTGAGCTTCATCTCAGGCGTCAGGTCGCCTCTGAGCGCCATGACGTTCTGGATGCCCGCCTTTTTGAGCTCGTTGATCTTCTCGAGGACGGTCTCTCTGGTGGAGGATACGCAGGTCAGATGCGCCATCGTCGGCACACCGTAACGGTTGCGGATATCCTCGGCAATATCGAGGGTGAAGCGGCTGGTACCGCCGCCCGCGCCGTAGGTCACGCTCATGAAGGACGGCTTGAGCTGCGCGATCTTCTCGATTGCGGGCTTGACCTCGTCAAAGGAGGAAGATACCTTCGGCGGGAACACCTCGAAGGACAGTGTACAGCGGTCGTTATTCAAAAGATTGATGATTTTCATAATGTACTCCTGATACAGTCGGATAAACCGATGTTGTGACGATATCGCATGATATCGCGTTTTCAACACAGTATAACATATTTATCGCTTTAAAGCAAGTTAGGTGATATTTTCGATCAATACGGTCATCGTGCCGCCGCAGACCATGTCGTTGTCCGCCGCGACCTCGTTGCTCATATCGATGTGCAATACGGCTTGATCGTCCCTGCCGATGATGCGCCGCGCTTTGTTGATCGCCGCCGCTTCACCGCAGCCGCCGCCGACAGTGCCCGCGACGTGACCCAGCGCGTTGACCGCCATCATACTGCCGCTTTTGACAGGTGTGGAGCCGGTGGAGGATAGCACCGTCACCAGCGCGCGCGGTTCATCGGATGTCGCGAGATAGCGCAGCAGATCATAGTCGACATTCGTCTGCGTCAACTCATTCTCACGCGGCTTGACATACTGCTTATGCCGCTCCTGTATCAGCTCCGCGCAAATCGACACCGCGATCTCGGCGGTGGTCATCGCGCCGATCTTGAGCCCGATGGGTGCGTGGATCGCGTCGATATCCTCCTTTTGGAAGCCTTCTTCGATCAGAATCTCCCGCAGTCCCGCGGCACGCTTTTTGGAGCTGATCAGCCCCAGATAATACGGCATTTCTCCTGACAGGATCGCGCGGATGCACTGCGCGTCCCACAAATGTCCGCGGGTGAGCACGCACACATAATCCCTGCGCGTGATCCGGAGCTTCTCGATCGCAGAGATGAACTCGTCACAGATGACCTGCGCGTCGGGAAATCGCTCAAAATTCGCGAACATGGGTCTGTCATCGACCGCGACGACGTCGAAGCCGATGGTCTTCGCCAAACGGTATACGTCGATCGACACATGACCGCAGCCCAAGAGAATCAGTCGGTCAGCCTCGGCGAATTTGCGGATATAGGTCTGACCGTCGGCTGAGAGGATCAGATCGGGGCTCTCTCCCCTATTCAGTTGATCCATCAGTTCTTGCAATACAGTAGCTTTCATCTTGATCACCGCTCCCAGTATAACTGTTTTTGCCGTTGAAATCAATAGGAAAAGCCCCGATCACTCGGAGCTTTGTCGCTTTGATCAAATATTCACGGTATAAGAGGTGACGTTTTTGATAGTCTCGCCGTCGATCTGCAGGGCGGTGGGTCGGTCGAATTCGACCGTTACGCTGTGACCCTTGAAGATCTTGACGATCTTTTCTTCCTTGACATGCTCGCCCTTGAAGATGTTCGGGAACACCGTCAGCGCCTTGAGCTTGCCGCAGTTATGATAGACCATCGTGGACACGGTGCCGTCCTCGCGGTGCTGATCGGGAGTCGGGATCATGCCGCCGCCGTAGAATCTGCCGAACATGGTGGGCGCGAGCCAGACGTTACTGAACTTTTCTGTCTTGCCGTCCACGGTCACGGTCGCGTTCACGGGCTTGAAGCGGAACAGCAGTCCTTTGATCGCGATACTCGTGTAGTTGATGGGCTTGTCTGATTTCTCCCGCAGCTCGTCGCCGACCTCACAGCAGTAGCCGTCAATGCCGTAGCCGACGCCGTTGATGAACTTGTAGTCCCTGCCATTGACGGTGACGGTCGGCAGCTTGCCGAAGAATCGGTTGATCGGCACCAGATTGCCCTTTTCAACCCCGACGCTCGACAGGAAATCATTGCCGGTGCCCGCCGAGAAAAAGTAAACCTCGTTTTTGATCTCCATGCCGTCGGTATCATTAAGAAAACGGTTCAGCGTACCGTCGCCGCCGGAGATGACGAGCTTGTCATCCGTTTGAAGAGAATCGATGATCTTTTTGATATCGGTGTTCTTGGTAAGGTCGACAAAGCGCAGGTCGTTGCCCTCGAGCAGTCCGGAAAGAACCTTGGCATGCGCCTCGCCCTGTCCGTTATCACTCAGCGGATTGTATAAGATGGTATAATGCTGCATTGGTTTATCCTCCTGAATCCTCATCGGCGTGTTGCACACTCGCCTTCGAGTCCCACTGCCGTCACAGTGTTCGGAAATACAAAAGGGCATCCTTAATGATACTCTTATGAATCAAGGTAATGCCGGCAGTGTATGTTTTATCTGATCGAAGATTTGATATCGCTTGTTGCCATCCGGTAACAGAGGCGCTCTATCTGCGCTCTCGTTAAAAACAGTATGCTATACTGTTTTTACCTTCGGTTCTTCGCGCGGCTCGAACCTCGGCACACTCGCCTTCGAGTCCCCCTGCCGCCACTGAGTATCAGAAATATAAGAGGACACCCATAAGGATATTCTCTTGAATTAAGGTTGTGCCGGCAGTGTATGTTTTATCTGAATGAATCATTGATATCGCTTGTTGCCATCCGGTAACAGAAGCGCTGCATCTGCGCTCTCGTTAAAAACAGTATGCTATACTGTTTTTACCTGCGCCGTGCGCACAGCTTACGGCTTGGCACACTCGCCTTCGAGTCCCACAGCCGCCACAGGTGTTCGGAAATACAAAAGGGCATCCCCGTGGATACCCTTTTGTATTACAATGGTGCCGGCAGTGGGACTCGAACCCACACGCCCGCAAAGACAACAGATTTTGAGTCTGTCTCGTCTGCCAATTCCGACATGCCGGCGGGAACATTTCGTATTATACAACAATTCTGTCAATAAATCAAGTGTTATTTCTAAGTGATGGTTCTCTTTACTTTTCTACTGACGCTTCTCTTTACAAAAAGTTAATTGACTTTGCGGTAGGGACAGGGTATAATAAAGAAAAAAACAAAGGAGTTATGATTATGGCTGAATTAAAACATTATTGGCTCAAAACCGCGAAGTCTTTTGTCCTTGCCGCGGATGATTTTATCGTTGCGGTTGCAGAGACCGCGAAGGCAGGCAGAGACAGAGTGATCGAATGGGCGGAGTCCGAGAACATCAACATTAACACGGAAGGCACCGAGATCCCGACCGAGGACGCTGCCGAGGCGCCTGTGGATGAGGCAGCAGCTGAGGAAGCTCCCGTTGAAGAAGCCGCTGCGGAGCCTGTCGCCGAAGAGGCAGAGGCGCCTGCCGAGGAAGCCCCTAAGAAAGCTTAATCATTCGAGAATAACAGCAAAGCCGCTTTCACACAGGAAGGCGGCTTTTGTTTTATGTTGTATTATGCTGTCGTCGGCACTTCCGTTTCGGCAGCCTGAGTCGGCGGTTCGGATTCCACCCACGTGTTGTTCTGATACTCCTCATACTTGACGAGTTGATCATTACGGTCGAAGGTATAGCGTTTTGACTCGTGACCGTCCTCATCATAGAGCGTACGTGTCGAGCCGTCTTTGACGGAGACGAAATCTTCCTCCGCGATCTTGCCGGACTCATGGTAGGAGTAGGCGTAATAATACACGCCGATGCCGTCAGCCTGATAGTAGGTTTCCTTCGCCAGACGATCGTTGCTGTCATACTCATAAAGCACATAGTGATCGTACTTTTGATTGACGTCATAGACGTCCCAGCGGGTGATATCGCCGTTTTCGTTATGATATACGCGCTCATATCCGGTCACGGAGCCGTTTTCATCCTGCACGGGTTCCATCGTACCGTCGGCTTTTTTACCGCAGGCAGATAAGAAAAACGTACACAGTGCCAGCGAGCACAGTATCGCGACAATCCTTTTCATCATTTGGTCTTGGAACGCAGCTTGACGGTACTGCCGCGCTTATCAACAGAGACCTCACCGACAACGTCGGTACCGTAGATACGGTCGCCCGCATCGCCCAGACCGGGCAGGATGTAGCAATTCTCGTTGAGCTTCTCATCCTTGGCGGCGCAGTAGATCTCTACGTCGGGATGGGACTTAGTCAGCACCTCGATGCCCTCGGGAGCCGCGATGATGCACAGAAAACGAATGGAGCGGGGATTGGAGCGCTTGATGATGCTGATCGCGTCGGCAGCGCTGCCGCCGGTAGCGAGCATCGGATCGAGGACGAATACATCTCTCTCCTCTACATCGCCCGGGAGCTTGTTATAATACTCGACAGGCTTATGGGTGATTTCATCCCTGTACAGACCGATATGACCAACCTTGGCGGACGGAACCATCCGCAGCATCGCGTCCAGCATACCGCAGCCCGCGCGCAGGATCGGAACCAAAGCCAGCTTTCTGCCCGCGATCTTCTTCGCGGTCATCGTCGCCATAGGAGTTTTGATCACTACATCCTCGAGGGGCAGATCTCTGGTTGCCTCATAGCACATCAGCATGGAGATCTCGGAGATCAGCTCGCGGAATTCCTTGGTACCGGTGTTCTCATCACGCAGGATCGACAGCTTATGCTGGATCAGCGGATGGTCAAAAATCGTAACTTTACTGTTCATAATGAATCCTTCTTTCTGTTATCATGAATACATGTTAAAATGTAAAACTTCCGTTTTCGATCTGCGTGATCATATCGACGCGCTTTTCGTGTCTGCCGCCGTCAAAGGGGGTGTTCAGGAAGATGGAAGCGAGCTTGACTGCTTTTTCCTCGTCGATCACTCTGCCGCCCATGCACATGATGTTGGCGTTGTTGTGGCGGCGTGTCATCTCGGCGCAGAATTCATCGGTGCATACCGCCGCGCGGATGCCCTTGACCTTGTTGGCTGCCATCGAAACGCCGATGCCGGTACCGCAGCAGATGATACCCAGCGTTGCGTCACCGTCGGCGACGCTCTTTGCCACCTGATACGCGTAGACGGGATAATCCACGCTCTCGTCGATATAACAACCGTAGTCCTTATACTCGATCCCATTCTCCTTCATGTAGTTGATCACCGCGTTTTTGATCGCAAGACCGCCGTGATCGCATCCGATCGCTATCATAATGCACCATCCTGTTCTTTGTTGATTTTGGCGTTGCGCTCCCGTTCCGCCTGTGATAAGCGAAGATAGCGAGGCATCAGCGCCGCGGGAGAGACGACCTCTCCCCTGTTGTATTTTTCAACAGCCGCCAAAGCGACCGATGAAGCTCTTTGGTATCTGAGGTTCGGCGGAGCCAAGGTGATCAAAGGATCATCCGTGCTTTGCGCCACCAATTCGGCGCCGTCACCGATGAGAATGATCTCCTCATTCTTCGGTAAGCCGCTGAGCAGATCGTCCACCGCGATCGCGGTATCATCACACAGCCGCTCGATTGTATCACCGTCCACTCGGAACAGTCCGTGATAGACCTGTCGTCGTCTGGCGTCCATACAGGCGCAGACGATCGTGTGACTGCCGAGGAGATTGTACGCCATACTCTCTAAGGTCGACACCTCGACACAGGGCTTATCGAGGGCGTACGCCATGCCCTTGACGGCGCTGACCCCGATCCGCACGCCGGTAAAGCTGCCGGGACCGCTGTTGACGGCATACAGGTCGATGTCATCGGCGCTTTTGCCGGAGATCTTCAAGACCGATTCGAGCATCGCCATCAGCGTTTGGCTGTGCGTAAAGCCGGTGTTCAGATAATACTCGGCGATGATCCTGTCATCCTCCAGTAAACACACCGACGCGGGAGTCGCGGAGGAATCAACGGAACAGATCAGCATATTCGTCCAACCCCCTTATGTCAAATATTCTTTCATTCTCATTTTCCGTTTTCTCGATACGGATACGGATACAATCCGGCTCGAGCTCACTCTCGATGTTCTCGCTCCATTCGATGATGATGACGCCGTTGCCGATATAGTCATAGAAGCCGGTCGCGAACAGATCATCGAGGTCGGTGATGCGGTACATATCGAAGTGATAGACCGGAAACTTTCCCTGATACGCGTTGACGATCGCGAAGGTCGGACTGCATACGCCGTCACGGATCCCCAGTCCTGCACACAGTCCGCGTGTAAAAGCGGTCTTGCCCGCGCCGAGATCGCCGAACAGCGCGATCATCTCTTTGCCCCGCAATACAGACGCGAGCTTCTCGCCGAGCTGCTCCGTATCGCGCGCGCAGGAGGTTGTCACTCTCATGAAATCTACCTCTGATTGTTATTATCAATTGAATATTTTATCATATGATCGCCTCGGAATAATGCCATAGGATAAAATTAACGAAATTATTACAAATATTTATCTTGAATTCAAGTGTGTCATTCACTATAATGATAGGAGAAAACAGAAATCGAAATATCGTTTCTTTCTTCGGTCGAGCAATTTATATCAACCCTCAGTCACTTCGTGACAGCTCCCTTAGGAAAGGGAGCCTTTTCGGTTGAGATTGCCGCAGTCCCCGACACGTGTGTCAAGGGACTTCGCAATGACGATTATTTAGATCGGTTGAGATGGGACGCGCGCGTCCTTTTCTCCGATCGAAAATACTATTGAAAGGTACTCTATGCAAAAAGCGATAAAAGGATTGACTCAATTTTTCACAAAATCAGATGTGATCCTGTGGTTGCTGACGATCTCCGCGAGCGCTTACAGTCTGCTGTTGATCAACTCCATGCAGAGAGCCTCGGATTACAGCTACATGACGCCGCAGATATTAGCACTGATATTGGGATATATCGCGGCGGTCGTTGTCACACTCATCGACTATGAGCGGATATCGAAGCACTGGATCGTGCTGATGATCATCTCGCTCGGACTGCTGCTGATGGTGTTTGTATTCGGACGAAATGTCACCGGTACGGATGATACCGCGTGGATCATGCTGCCGGGCGGGATCTCGTTCCAGCCGTCGGAGCTGGTGAAGGTGTTCTTCATCGTCACCTTCTCCCGACATATGCAGCTGCTCAAGGAGAATGATATGCTCCATCATCTGCTCGGCGTCATCTCACTGGTGATCCATATGGCGGTTCCGGTGGTGCTGATCCATATGCAGGGCGACGACGGTACGGTGCTGATCTTCCTGTTCATGTTCATCATCATGGCGTTTATCGGCGGCGTCCAGCTCCGATACTTCCTGATCATGATCGTACTGCTCGCGGCGGGCATCCCGATCCTGTGGAGCTATTTCCTCAATGAGGAGCAAAAGAACCGCTTCACCGCGATCTTTGACATCGACGGCAACGCGATGAAGAATTACGGCTGGCAGCAGTATCAGGGCAAGGTCAGCGTCGCCTCGGGCGGACTGAGCGGCACGGGTCTCGGCAACGGCGCGAGGGTCGCGTCGGGTATCGTTCCCGAACAGGAAAACGACTTTATCTTTACCGTAGCCGGCGAGGAACTCGGCTTCATCGGTTGTGTGCTGCTGGTATTCATCCTTCTTTTGATCTGCGTCAAGATTGCGATGAACGCGATGTCGGCGCGTGATTATCTGGGCAGGATGATCTGTGTCGGCGTGTTCGCGATGATCAGCGTGCAGTCGATCATCAACATCGGCATGGTGCTCGGACTGCTCCCCGTCGTCGGTATCACCCTCCCGTTCTTCTCCTCCGGCGGCACCTCCCTGCTATCCGTTCTGATCAGTATCGGGCTGGTACAGAGCGTGCATTATCATAAGGATGTATCGGATTCGTCACAGGGTGTGCTCAAAATCAATAAGTATAAGTACATGACGCCCGCGCGTTTCTGATCGAATACTGTAAACGTTAATTACTCCCTTCCGTTGTGAAGGGAGTTTTTTATCGACTTCATGACAAACAATAACGCACTGCCGTGTGACAGTGCGTTTGATGTTTATTTCTTTGTGACTGTGACCTGATCAGCCGTATATGATCCGTAGATCCAGGTTTCGGTATAATCACCGCTCAACGACAGCTGCAGCTTGATGCCCTGTCTGGACACACTTTGACCGGGTTGTAATTCTTTGAGCTTTTCCTTGAAGTCATCCGGGATCTCAACGGTCATTTTGATGTCACCTGAAGTGATATCCTTGATCTCGTCTTCGTTTCCGTAAAGCTTCACGCTGATCTCACCCGGCGTAAAGGCAAAGGTGTAGTCGTCGGATTCATAGGTGATCTTCTTGGAAACGGAACCGTCTGAGTACGGGCTCAGTTCCAGTGATACCGTAGCCTTGGTGGGAGCGGTCTTTTCGTTTTCATCCGCGATGATCTTACAATTATCCGGAGGCGTGATGGTGAAATCTTCCTTGAAGAGTTCATTCTTCAGATCGGCGTAATCCAGCGTCGTGAGCGTCAAGCCGTTTTTGTATTTATCCAGCTCCGACTGCTCACCGGCTATCCTGACTGCCGCGGGTGATACGTTCGCCTGCGTCTTTACGCCGCTCGGCTTATTTTTGTATTCGACCTTCAGATTGACGGTAGCGATCGGCAGCAGCTTGGCGGTGACGTCGACATACTCGACTGCGGGAGTAAGATAATAATCTTCTAACGTTCTGCCTTCCTTGTCTTTGTAGATGAAATCCCTCTTGGAAGTTCCCTCCTCGGTGATCTCACCATGCACTTCTACGGTAGCGATCTCATTGATGATGGATTCGGGACCGCTGACTTTGATTTTAGACTGAGAAAGCGTAACATTGGCATACTTGTTTTTATCGTCATTCTTGAAGGAACAGGAGTTGACGATATCGAATTCTTTTTCCAGCGGCTGATCGACAAACACTGTTAACGTCGAGGGCGTGATCGCTTCAACGTCATAGTTTGTCAAACCGCCTGACTTCACATAATTCAGAGAGACCATATATTCCTGCGGCGACAAAACGGCGTTGCCGGGAATATTAAGCTTGCCGGTGATATTGATATTCTCGGGCTTTAAGGATCCAACGATGATCGCGTTGCCCTTTACATCGACAGATACCAGCGGAACGCCGTTATCGTCAGTCGATACGCCGGAGTACTTATCGATAAAATAGGTGTAATCAAAATCCGAATCAGGCAGATCGATGGTGACCGGTACGTTGGGAACGTTGACCGGCTTGATATTGGTATCGGAAACAAACGATACGATGATCCATGATGTGAAGGAGAGGATGAAGGAAAGGATCAGCAAGAAGATGTTAGAATCAAATAATCTTGATAAGAAACTTTTTTTATTCTTTTTCATTCTTCTTCTCCTTTCGCTTATTGAAAAGAGTAGCAAACATGCCGGAAGCGTTGTTGTTATCTCCGACAATGATCAATTCGACCAACCTGTTATAAAGGTCATCACGCTTGAAATCGCGCGTCAACATACCGTTGAGCGCGACAGAGATACTGCCGGTCTCTTCTGATACGACGACCACGACCGCGTCACTCACCTCGGACATACCGATCGCGGCGCGATGGCGGGTGCCGAGATCCTGACTGATGTTCAGGTTATCCGACAACGGAAGGATACAGCCCGCTGCGTGGATCTTGCCCTCGCGAATAATACACGCGCCGTCATGCAAAGGCGCTTTGTTGAAGAAGATGTTGCCCAAAAGCGCGGGAGATACGTCGCTGTTGAGAACGGTACCGGAGTCCGCGATCTCACCGAGCGGTGTTTCACGTTCAAATACGATCAGCGCGCCTGTCTTGGATTTAGAGAAAACCGCGCAGGTATCCGCCACATCGGAGAGCGCCCTATAGATCTGATCCTCGGGATTCTGTACCGTCGAGGATACAAAACTTCGCAGTCTTTTGTTAGATCGGCCCAGCCGTTCCAGACCCAGTCGCAGTTCGGGCTGGAACACGACGATGAAGATGATCGCCCAATAGGTGAAGATCGAGTTGAGGATATACTTCAGCATCGTGAGCTGGAAAAGATACGACACACCGTAGACAGCCAATAAGATCAAGAAGCCCTTGATCAGCTGACCGACACGGCTTTGACGGAATAATCGTAACAGATAGAATAATAACAGCGCGATGATCGTAACATCGATAAAATCCTTAAAGGTAAAGGTTTTCAATGTCGCTAAAAGCTGTGACAAAAAAGTTTGTTCCATACATTCGTCCTTTTTAACATTCCTGATGATCCGTTATTTGTGAAGACCATACTAACTCAATTTAATCATTTACATTTTTATTCTAACATACGTTATTTATGATTGCAAGGTGAAACCGGTATTTTTCAGAAAGATTTCACATTGCGTTTATATTCTGCTTAATACCCTCTGTAAATATGCCGTTTCATCTGTCGAAGTGAACACTGACGGAGAGATACGGACAACGCCGCTGTCGAGTGTATGAAGCGCTTTGTGAGCCAACGGAGCGCAGTGTAAGCCACCTCTGACGGCGATGTTGAATTGTTCGGAGAGTTTAACCGCGACGGATTCACTGTCCGTGCCGTCGACAGTAAACGCCAGCACCGGCGCGTAAACGCCTTCCCGGTCATCCTCTCTGCCGATAATATGCAGTTTATCATGGCGCTTCAATGATCGATACAGCCCCTCGATCAGCCTGTTTTCTTTTTGATAGATCCTCTCGATCCCGTGTGACATGACAAAATCCACACCGGCTTTCAACCCGAGGATACCCGCGATATTCTGTGTGCCCGCCTCCAGACGATCGGGATAAAAGTCAGGCATCTCCGGCTGCGCGGACATACTCCCCGTGCCTCCGGCGATCAGCGGAGCGATACGATTATCATTTCCGATCAGCAGCAGTCCTATTCCCATTGGGCCGTAAAGATATTTGTGTCCCGGACAGCAAACATAGTCGTATCCGTCATTCACCATGTCGATCGGGAAAACGCCCGCGCTTTGGGCGGCGTCCAGACAAAACCGGATGCCGTAGCTGTGAGCCAACGCGCAAAGACGTTCTGTCGGCAATCGATAGCCGATGACGTTTGAAGCGTGGGTGCAGAGGATCAACCGCGTGCGCCGATTGATCGCGTTGCGGAAGTTAGACAATGTCGCTTCGTCATCCCCTATCACGACGTCGGCGATATCAAAGGTGATCTCCCCCATTTCGGCGAGCTGATACAGCGGTCGGTATAGCGCGTTATGCTCTAGGGAGGAGATCACCACATGATCGCCGTGATGGAGCACGCCCTTGATGACCGTATTCAGGGCTTGGGTGCAGCCGGGCGTGAAAATAACGGCTTCGGGTGACGGCGTGTGAAAGAAAGCCGCGATCGTCTCGCGCGCCTCGTAGACCTTCTGCGCTGTTTGCAGGGATTGCCGATAACCGCCTCTGCCGGGATTGAAGCCATAGCTTCTGACCGCCTGCTGTACCGCGAGGATCACCTGCGGCGGCTTTGGGTATGTGGTGGCGGAGTTGTCGAGGTAGATCACGGCTTTTCCCGCTCCGCTCTACCGAGTACGCGGACGCCCTTTTGGCGCAGGAGCTTTTCCGCTTCATCGGTTCGGTTCGGCACAAACAGACAGTAACCGCAGGATTTGATAGTCACATTCTTGGGTGTGCGCTGGATATAAGAACGGATCTGATATTGTTCCAAAATACTCTTCGCCTTCATCGCGTAGGTCACGGAAGGCAAAAGTATCAATTCGTTATTCATAAAAAACACCTCTGTTCCCTATCAGTCTATGATAGAAAAACAAAGGTGTGACGCGTGCGTCTTTTTCCGTTAAAACTATAACAGTGATGTTTTCAATAGAGAATAAATAATCATCCCTTTAATACATCGGACATATCATACAATCCCGCGGGCTTGTCCTTCATGTAGGCGGCGGCATTGACAGCGCCTGCCGCGAATACGCCCTTGCTCTGTGCCTGATGCTTTAAGGAAACGACCTCGTCATGACCCGCGAAGATGACCTCATGCTCGCCGACGATCGTACCGCCGCGGATGGAGTGGATGCCGATCTCATTATGCTCGCGTCTTTTGCGGTACGCGTGACGGTCATAGACATACTGAGCGCCGCCGATCTCCTCATTGATCGCGTCGGCGATCATCAGCGCGGTACCGGAGGGCGCGTCGATCTTGAGGTTGTGATGCTTTTCCACCACTTCGATATCAAAGCTGTTGTACAGCACCTTAGCCGCCATCTTGGACAGCGCGATCAGCACGTTGATGCCCAGCGACATATTGCCGGAATAGAACACAGGGATCTGTTTCGCGGTATCCTTGATCTTCTGCACCTGCGCGTCGGAAAAACCGGTGGTGCAGATGATGACGGGAGTTTGATTCTTCACAGCAAAAGCGAGCATATCATCGAGCACCAGCGGATTGGAAAAGTCGATGATAACGTCGGGCTTTTCCTGAACGTCATAAAAACAGGTGTATACGGGATATGCTTTGTCGCCGTCGGCGATATCGACGCCGCAGGATATCATCGTATCCTCGCGCTCGTTGATGCAAGCTTCCACAGCCTGTCCCATTTTACCGAGACAGCCGTTAAGCAGTATCTTGATCATAAATAACCTCCTTATATGGGCTTCACAATGACTGATAAATTAACAATATTGTGAAACAGGGCGAAGTGCTTCGCCCTGTGTGTTTGAATATGAATTTGTGATAATCCCGCCGTCGATAGAAGGACATGGTGATCCAAAGGCGGAATGAAGTGAAGCGTCACGCTTCTTACGCGTATTTACCGATCAGGTTGTACTTAGCCAGACAATCCTTGAGATCGTGATAGCCCGAATAGCTCATCGGCACGAGCGGCAGTCTGCACTCGCCGGCGTTGAAGCCGATCAGGTTCATCGCGGTCTTGACGGGGATCGGGTTGACGTCGGAGAACATGATATCCATCAGCTCAACATAGTGGAAATTCAGCTTGGACGCTTCCACAAAGTTGTTGTTCAGGCACAGCTCACAGATCTCGTGCATTTCCTTCGGACAGAAGTTGGAGAATACCGAGATAACGCCCAGTGCGCCCAGTGACATAAAGGGCACGGTCTGGTCGTCGTTGCCGGAATAGATATCCAGTCTGTCGCCGCACAGAGAACGTGTCTGTGATACGCTGGAGATATCGCCGTTCGCTTCCTTGGTCGCGACGATGTTTTCATGCTTGCACAGCTCCGCGTAGGTCTTGGGCTTGATGTTGCAGCCGGTACGCGAAGGTACATTGTACAGGATCATCGGCAGATCGATGTTGTCCGCGATGGTGGTAAAATGGCGGATCAAGCCGTTCTGCGAAGTCTTATTATAATAAGGTGTGACGGATAACAGCGCGTCAGCGCCGGACGCCTCAGCGGATTTGCTCAGCTCGATCGCCGTGCTGGTATCGTTAGAGCCTGTACCTGCGATAACGGGGATACGGCCGTTGATACGCTCGCATACAAAGGATAAAACCTCGCAATGCTCCTTGACGGTCAAGGTAGCCGCCTCGCCGGTGGTACCGCACGCAATGATCGCGTCGGTGCCGTTCTCAACCTGGAATTCCAGTAAACGTGCCAGTTCTTCATAGTTGACAGAACCGTCGCTGTGCATCGGGGTGATCAGCGCTACGCCGGCACCTGTAAAAATATGCTTATTCATAAAGAATCCTCCTGATAGATGTGATAAAAAGGAGTATTAATATCAATGATCGATCAATAAATCACTGACCACTGATCACTCGTTATCAGTCCATGTAGCCCTCGGCGCAGAGCAGCTCAGCCATCAAAACCGCGCCGCCTGCCGCACCGCGCAGGGTGTTGTGGGACATACAGACGAACTTCATATCATACTGGGTATCGGGTCTGAGTCGACCGACGGATACCGCCATGCCGCCCTCGAGCATACGCTCAGACTTGATCTGAGGTCTGTCGGGTTCGGTGAAATAATGCAGGAACTGCTTGGGAGCGGAGGGTAACTCGAGCTCCTGTGCTCTGCCCTTGTAGTTGTTCCAAATATCGATGATCTCCTCGACACTCGGCTTCTCTTCTACGCCGAAGTCGATGAATACCGCGGCGGTGTGACCGTCAGAGACCGGTACACGCAGGCACTGTGAGGTGATGGCGATATCATCCGCGTTGACGATCTTGTCGCCCTCGATATGACCCCAGAGCTTCAAGGGCTCCTGCTCGCTCTTCTCTTCCTCACCGCCGATATACGGGATCAGGTTGTCGACCATCTCGGGCCAGCGCTCAAAGGTCTTACCCGCGCCGGAGATCGCCTGATAGGTGCAGGCAAGGACTTTGTTGACCTTATATTTCTCCTTTAAGGGATGGATCGCGGGAACATAGCTCTGCAAAGAGCAGTTGGACTTGACGGCAATGAAGCCGCGCTTGGTACCCAGACGCTTTCTCTGCGCGTGTATGATCTCGGCGTGATCGGGATTGATCTCGGGAACGATCATCGGCACGTCGGGTGTACCGCGGTTCGCGGAGTTGTTGGAAACGACAGGGCATTCAGCCTTGGCGTAAGCCTCCTCCAGCGCCTTGATCTCATCCTTCTTCATATCGACAGCGCAAAATACGAAGTCGACCTTCGCGGCGACCGCCTCTACATCGGCGGCGTCCATCATGACCATATCTTTGATATTCGCGGGGATCGGAGCGGTCATCGCCCATCTGCCCTCGACAGCCTCGGCATAGGTTTTGCCGGCACTGCGCTTGGACGCGGCGACAGCGGTGACATTGAACCAAGGGTGATTTTCGAGCAAGAGAGAGAATCTCTGACCGACCATGCCCGTGGCGCCGATAATTCCGACATTAAACGTTTTCATATTATATACCTCCCAATTTCAAAAAAACAGTTGAGTTTTTTCCAATAATAATATATTATATGATAGGCAAATTCATACAGATGTATAATTTACGTCATGTTATAATATACCATTCCATTGCGGATTTGTCAATTTCAATTATGTAATAACTGCGTTTTTTGAGGTCAATGTATGAAGACAAGTGATTTTTATTATGATTTACCGCAGGATCAGATCGCGCAAACGCCGATCGAACCGCGTGATCATTCCCGATTGATGGTGCTTCACCGTGAGAACGATGAGATCGAGCACCGCCGTTTTGATGATATACTCGACTATCTCAACGAGGGCGATTGTCTGATCGTCAACGACTCCCGCGTGATCCCCGCGCGTATCTACGGCGTCAAGGAGGATACCGGCGCGAAGATCGAATTCCTGCTGTTGAAGCAGCTCAGCGGCGATCGCTGGGAAACGCTGGTCAAGCCCGGTAAGAAAGCGAAGGTCGGCGCGAAGTTCATTTTCGGCGACGGGCTGCTCAAAGCCGAGGTCGTCGACATCGTAGACGACGGCAACCGAATCGTTGAATTGCAAAGTGAGGAAAACATCTATACCACCCTCGACAAGATCGGTCAAATGCCTCTCCCCCCCTATATCACCGCAAAGCTCGAGGATCAGGAGCGCTACCAGACGGTCTATTCCCATGAGCTCGGCTCAGCTGCCGCTCCGACTGCCGGTCTGCATTTCACGAATGAGCTGCTCGATCGGATCCGCGCGAAGGGTGTGAAGATCGGATACGTCACGCTCCATGTCGGCTTAGGTACATTCCGACCCGTCAAGGTCGATGACGTCACCAAGCATAAAATGCACAGCGAGCATTATGAGGTACCAGCAGAAACCGCCGAGCTGATCCGACAAACGAAAGCAAACGGC
This sequence comes from uncultured Eubacteriales bacterium, assembly GCA_900320995.1. GTDB lineage: Bacteria > Bacillota > Clostridia > Oscillospirales > Acutalibacteraceae > Ruminococcoides. The sequence continues at coordinate 9,591 of ONUI01000004.1, read as the reverse complement.
AAACGCGTGATCGCGGTCGGTACGACCTCCTGCCGTACGCTCGAAAGCGTCGCGGCGGAATACGGCGAGATCAAAGCCTGTGACGGCTTTACCGATATTTTCATTTATCCCGGCTTTGAATTCAAGGTGCTCGACGGATTGATCACCAATTTCCATCTGCCCGAAAGCACGCTGATTATGCTGGTATCCGCTTTTTACGGTTACGATAAGACGATGAAGGCATATGAGGTCGCGGTCAGGGAGAAATACCGCTTTTTCTCCTTCGGCGACGCGATGTTGATTGTTTAGAAGATATACCGATTCCATTTATATTCACTTCATAATATATCGTTGACACTCAAATAAAACTAATATATCATACAGATATATAACAGAGAACGGAGGCTTTCAGAATGAGCGAAAGAGAATATGCAAAAAGTATCATAGATATTATTCCCGATGAACAGTTAAGCGATGTGATTGAATACTTAATCAATTCGACAGATGAATCCCGTGATGAAGAAAAGTTTAAACTGGTTTCTGCTCATGTACTGAATAAATATCACAAAGCGTTTGAGGAGTTGGCAAAATGATCAAATTCAGTAAAGAAAAGGTTTTGCTCTTACATGAATTGATTGCAAAAGAAACGGGCGGCGACGAGGGAGTACGAGATTTCGGACTTCTTGAAAGCGCATTAGAATCCGCTTATCAAACCTTTGACGGGATAGAGCTATTTCCGTCAAAAGAAGAGAAAGCCGCAAAACTTGGTTTTTCTTTGATTTCAAATCACGCATTTGTTGACGGAAACAAACGTATCGGAATGTATGTTATGCTTGCTTTTCTTGAGATGAACGGAATATATATTTCACCTTCTGACGATGATGTAATAAAAATCGGAATGGACGTTGCTTCCGGTAAAGCAAAATACGAAGATGTTTTGGATTGGATCAAAAGATTTGAATGAAGATAACCATTTAAACTATCGGAATCGGCGACGCGATGGCAATATTATAAGCAAAAGGAAATACTATGTATACATTATTGAAACAAGAAGGAACTGCCCGACGCGGCGAGTTCAGAACCGTTCACGGTACGGTACAGATGCCGGCGTTTATGAATGTCGCGACCTGTGCCGCGATCAAGGGCGGGTTATCCGCGTATGATCTGCAAAATATCAACACGCAGGTCATGCTGAGCAATACCTATCATCTCCATCTGCGACCGGGTGATGAAATTGTCAAGAAGCTCGGCGGACTGCACAAGATGACCGGATGGAACGGTGTGATCCTCACGGATTCCGGCGGATTTCAGGTCTTTTCACTGGCGAAGCTGAACAACATCACCGAAGAGGGCGTTGTGTTCAACTCTCACATCGACGGCAAACGCATCTTTATGGGACCCGAGGAAAGTATGCGGATCCAGTCGAACTTAGGCTCGACCATCGCGATGGCGTTCGACGAATGTGTGGAGAATCCCGCGCCGTATGATTACGCCAAGGCTTCTGTCAAGCGCACCACCAACTGGCTCAATCGATGCAAAGCAGAGATGGACAGGCTCAATTCGCTTGACGATACCCTCAACCCCCATCAAATGCTGTTCGGCATCAATCAGGGCGCGACCTATCGCGATCTGCGGATCGATCACATGAAGGAGATCGCTGAGCTTGATCTCGACGGCTACGCGATCGGCGGATTGGCTGTCGGCGAGCCTGCCGAAACGATGTATGAGATCATCGAGGCGGTGGAGCCCTTCGCGCCGAAGGATAAACCGCGCTACTTAATGGGCGTCGGCACACCCGTCAATATCCTTGAGGCGGTACACAGAGGCGTTGATCTGTTCGACTGCGTCATGCCCTCGCGCAACGCAAGACACGGTCATCTGTTCACATGGAGCGGGATCATCAATATCATGAACGCGAAATACGAGCTGGATGAAAACCCGATCGACAGCGAATGTGACTGTCCCGTGTGTCGGCATCATACCCGCGCTTATCTCCGACATCTGTTCAAAGCGAAGGAGATGCTCGGTATGCGGCTGGCGGTCATGCACAATTTGTACTTCTACAATACGCTGATGCAGAAAATACGTGACAATTTAGACGCGGGTAGCTATGAGGTTTTCTATCAAAAATACAGAAATATCCTCGATAAGCGGATATAATGCAACTTTATACTTGCAAAAATCATTCTTACCTGTTATAATAACTTGGAATAATTTGAAAGGAAGTTAAACTATGTTTGGTTCAGGATCCGGCGCCGGCGGCAGCTGGTGGATTATTTTAATTTATGTAGGTCTGTTCGCAGTTCTTTACTTCTTGCTCATTCGCCCGAATTCGAAGAAGAAGAAACAGGAACAGGAAATGCGCAATAATATCCAGATCGGTGATGACATCACGACGATCGGCGGTATTCAGGGCAGAATCATCGCGGTCAAAGAAGAAGAGGACGCTTTCGTGATCGAGACAGGTCCCGACCGTACCAAGATGAAGTTCAAAAAATGGGCGATCTCCAGCGTCGATACCGTCAAGGAAACGACTCCCGCGAAGAAGACAACGGCGGATAAGTTCCAGGAGCTTCAGGAGCGCCGCGCCGCGAAGAAGGCCGCGAAGGAAGAAAAGAAAGCACAAAAGAATAACGAATAATGGATTTCACCCCTGCATAGAGTGTACAGGGGTGAATTTTTTATGTCTGATTTCGGTAAAGATAAAGGGCACATCGTCAAGGCTGTTTTGATCGGTGTGCTTTGTTCTGTTGTACTGTCCGTGCTCCTCACCTGCCTGTTCTCGATGATGCTGAAGTTGATGTCGGGTATCCCCTATGAGATCATCGACTATGTGATGGTTGCAATCGAGGGCTTCAGCGTGTTGATCGGCGCGTATATTGCCTGTGTGATCGCAAAATGCAAGGGGCTGGTCATTGGCGCGTTATGCGGCGCGATCGCATTGATGATCGTGTTCGCGGTCGGGATGAGTTTCGCAAAGAATAATATCGGGCTTTTGACGATCATCCGCAGTGTCGTCATGCTGCTGTGCGGGATCATCGGCGGCGTCGCTGGAGTGAATCGAAAAGAAAAAGTCCGAATCAAATAGAAAAGCCTCCCCGATGAACAATGTCATTTCGTTAAGATACTGTATCTCGCTGACGCTCGGTCAATGAATACAATCCCTCAGTCTCGTCGTCGCTCGCTATACTCGGTAGGCGTATCCCGTAGGTACGCCTTGACCTCGTGCCGCGGCTCCTCCTCTCCCCACAGCTCGAGGAGCTGCGGGGACCCCGAATGGGCGAAGCTCCCTTTCCCAAAGGGAGCCTCTTAACTAAATGATACTGTATGTATCATGGGGAGGTTATTTTGAATAATGCTGAAAAATCCTCGGGATATGGGGTTGTGAGCTCGATCAGTTCTTTTGTGATCGGATGCGGTAATGTGATGGACTGACAGTGCAGCGCCTGACGTTGGATCAGCTCGAAACTGCCGCCGTACATCGTATCACCCGCCAGGGGATGACCGATCGCGCTCATGTGACAGCGGATCTGGTGCGTCCTGCCGGTTTCGAGCCAAACCTTGCATAAGGTGTGATGCGCAAAGGTCTGTATCGGCTCATAATGGGTGATCGCCGGTATGCCGTCCTCACGGACACAACGGCGGATCTTGCTGTCGGGCGCGGCGCCGATCGGCAGATCGATCGTACCGCTCCCGGTGATGATCCCCTCACAAATTGCGACATATGTCTTTTTGACGGTAGAGAAAACCATATTATACGCAATGCGGTCTTTGGCGAGGATCACGATGCCGGAGGTATCCTTATCCAAACGGTTCAGCGCGCGAAAAGGATAGCTCTCTCCCCTACTCTGCTGGTAATACATGACGATGTTCGCCAGTGTATCGAGCTGGTGGATCTTGGTGGGGTGTACCGGCATATAGGCGGGCTTATTGACGATCAACAGGCGGTCGTCTTCAAAGAGGATATCGAGCTTGCCCTCTATGGGAGCGATATCACTTTGTTCTTCCTTTGGCAGACGAACTTTGATGATATCGTCTGTGTGCAGGATATGATGCGCGCGGAGCTCTATGCCGTTGCGAGCTATACTGCCGCCGCCGTATCGGATGACCTTCATGGAGCGTGCCGACAGACCGCAGATCCGCCTGAGAAAGCTCTTGAGCGTGATACCGTCATCGGCAGGGCTCACGGTGAACTCATAATATCCGATAGCCATAATGCAGCACCAGATAAATGATGATAAGTTCCGCGATCAGGATCATCGGGATCCCGACCATGAATTTCGGTTTGCGGGTCTTGTGACGGATCAGCAGCATCGTCAGGTACATCGCGGGTGAACCGCCGAGCGCCGATATCAATAACAATGTATTTTCTTTGACGCGCCAAGTGCCCTTGACGGCGGCGCGTTTATCGTGGATCGTGACGATGACCGCGATGAGATTGATAATGATCAGATAAATATACAGAAATTTCAAAATGACCTCGGAGTGATAAAATGTTCTATAAAAGAATAATACCGTTTGTACTGTCGTTTGTGTTACTGGGCGGTTCCATCCTCTATGTGTCCGGATCGGACAAGGAGCGTGAGAGTACGGAGCCAAAGCCAATACAGGATGTGAGCCAAATCACCGTAGAAAAGCCGAAGGAAGAGATCCGCGGCGTATGGGTGACCTATATGACGCTGGATGTGGAGAATGAATCGGATAAGGAAGCGGCGTTCAAGGAGAAGATCGACACTGTGATCGCGGATATGGAGAACGCGGATCTGAACACGATGGTCGTACAGGTTCGACCGTTCTGTGACGCGCTCTATCCGTCAAAATACTATCCGTGGTCGCATATCCTGACCGGATCGCAGGGTGAGGATCCCGGATATGATCCGCTCGATACGATTATCAGAAAAGCGCATGAGCATGATATCATGGTGCACGCGTGGCTGAATCCGTATCGTATCAGCACCAAGGACACGCCGTCTAAGCTGAGCCATGATCATCCCTATGTCAAGGATCCGTCGATCGGCGTGGAGGTCAACGGCAGTGAGTACCTCAATCCCGCGGATGATAAGGCGATTGAGCTGATCACGAACGGCGTGAAGGAGATCGTAGAAAAGTACGATGTGGACGGGATCCAGTTCGACGATTACTTTTATCCGCCCGACTGCGGAGATTTTGATCAAGACGATTATGACGCCTATTGCGCACGAACAGACTCCCCCCTATCCTTGGAGGAATTCCGCAGAGATAACGTGGATCGGATGCTCCGCTCTGTCTATCAGGCGGTTCATTCGATAAAGCACGACGTTCTGTTCGGCGTATCACCGCAGGGAAATATGCAGAATAATGATAAGCTCTACGCCGACGTCAAAAAGTGGTGCGGTGAAAAGGGATATATCGACTATATCTGTCCGCAGATCTACTTCTCGCTGGATAATCCCGCGCTGACCTTTGAGGACGGTTTACAGGATTGGCTCGATGCGGAGCGACATGACGGGCTTTCGCTCTATATCGGGATTCCCGCCTACAAAGCGGGTACGGACGCCGACAGCGGGACATGGCTGGACAATGACGATATCCTGTCCACAGAACTGTCCATTACGCGTGACAAGGGCTGTGACGGCTTTATGCTGTACAGCTATGACAGCTTCCACAATGAAGATAACCGTCAGGAAGTCGAAAACGTGATACGATATCTGAATGAGAGAATAGAAAGGTGACTCGCTTACGCTCAAACAAATATACAATTCCGCAGTGGCGCTTAGCCAATCGCTGACACACGTGTCCGCTCTTGGAGCACTGTTGCATGGGAGTTGTACCCCAAATCGATAGATTTGGACAACTCCTCATCAGTCAACATTCGTTGACAGCTCCTTTTACCAAAAGGAGCCTTAGATTTCTCCGACGCAGTAATCATCGTAGGCTTCGGTGAGCTTGACGTCGTATATTTCGCCGGAAAAAATGCGGTCATCTTTGACGCGCACCTTGGTATAATTCTTGGTATACCCTTCCATCATGCCGTCCTTTGAGCGGGTCTCAAATAATACGGGTTCGGTCAATCCGACCTGACTTTGCATGAATCGGCGCTGCTGCTCCAACGTATGCGCGATCATGATATCGGCGCGTTCATGTTTTAAATGCTCATCGATATGACCGTCCATTTTGTCGGCGGCGGTACCCTTGCGGCGTGAATACGGGAACACATGAGTTTTGGCAAAGCCGATCTCATCGGTGAAGCTGACGGAGGCGTTGAAATCCTCCTCACTCTCCCCCACGAACCCGACCATGACGTCGGTGGTGATGGAGGGATTATCGAAAAGGCGGCGGATATCCGCGACGATTCGCGCGTATTCGGCGGTATCATAATGGCGGTGCATCCGCTTTAAGGTCGCGTCACAGCCCGCCTGTAAGGACAGATGAAAATGCGGACAGAATTTCGGTTCCTTTGATAAAGCGCTCAGGATATCCGCGGTCATGCGTTCGGGCTCGATCGAACCCAATCGCACGCGTTCAATGCCGTTCGTTTGACATACGACCTTGACCGCGTCATAGACATTCAGATCCCATTCCTGACCGTATGCCGAGAGGTTGATACCGACCAAAACGATCTCTTTAAAGCCGTTTTCGGCAAGTGATTTTGCCTCTTTACGAATTTCATCCAACTCTTTGGAGCGAACTCTGCCGCGGGCATATGGTATGATACAGTAGGTGCAAAAACGGTTACAGCCGTCCTCGATCTTGATGCACGCCCGTGTGCGTTCGTTGAACGCGTTGATCTGCATCGGCTCAAACACTTCGTTCTTTTGGTGCTCACCGATCCGGATGATCTGTCGGCGCTCCATCAGGTATTCGTCGATCAAAGGGATGATCTCTCTGCGGGCGGTATTGCCCATCACGATATCACAACCTTCGAAAATAGAAATGTCATCGGAAAACGCCTGCGGCATACATCCGCACAGGATGATGATGCTGTCGGGATTCTCGCGTCGGATCCGACGGATCAGCTTGCGATTCTTCGCGTCACCGGTCGCGGTCACGGTACAGGAGTTGACGATATTGATATCGCTGTCCTGATAGGATTCCGCCTTTATATAGCCCGCCTGATCGAGCAATTCCGCCATTACCTCGGATTCATATTGATTGACCTTGCATCCGAGCGTCATAATATAGTATTTCAAATAAAATCACCACGAATTATGTAGAAATATTCAGCATTTTGGGGGTTGCATAATGGAATGAATAGTGCTAAGATAGATAACGCTTGAGGGGGTTATCTATCTATGTACAGCACTAACATCGCGATCAGCGGCATTGATAAGGCAAGAGCCTTTGTCGCTTTGACCGCAAAATATCCGCAAATCAAAATCACACTGAATCATAATGAGTATTCGATCGACGCCCATTCCATCATCGGCATCCTGTCGCTGGATCTTTCCAAGCCGATCTACCTGGAAGCCGAGAGCGATGATATGGACGCGTTCATCGAAGAATTAAAACCTTTTACAGTATAATGATTCGATCATAAAAAGTCAAATATTTCGTAAAGCGTCCTCTATCGGACGCTTTATTATTTGTGCATATAATCAGGGGCTGCCGTAGATACGACAGCCCCTTTGGCTTATTCAGTTAAGTTGATCGATCGATCAAATCGGACTTAGGAATTCCAGCCGGTGACCAGATAGTGACCCTGGCTGTTCTTGGTGCCGTTCATCCAGTAGCCTTCATACTGACCAAAGTCGGTGATGTCTTCGGTCTGCTGGCATTCGCTGCCGGTTTTACCGTTGTTCGGTCTCGCCATAGCCGTTTGTGATGGTCTCAGCCTGAGCAGCACCCGGCCACTCACCGCACAGGGCGGTACCGTTAGCGTCCCAAGCATAGACATACGCGCTGCCCCAACCGAAGTTATCGGTAAGCAGGAAGCTGATCGGACCGTCCGGAGTAGTAGGCTCAGGAGCCTCGGTGGGATCGGGCTGAGGAGCGGTTGTAGGCTGCGGTGCAGAGGTGGGTGTAGGAGCGGTAGTGGGAGTAGGTGTGGGAGCATCGCCGTCAACATAGAAGATCTCATTAACGTGATACGGATTACCGATACCGGCTAAGAAACGCTGGAGAAGAGTGGTATCGGTCGCTTCTACATTACCGCTGCTGTCGATATCAGCCGCCAGAACGCCGTCAGCGCTCAGCTTCTTGACGTTCGCCAGATGGCGCTGCATCATGGTAGCATCGAGGATAGAAACGATGGTATCCTGATCTGCGTCACCGCGGAGGATCGGTCTGCCGACGGGCTTTTCGGTGGGCTTCTCGGTGGGAGCCTGAGTAGGATCATCAGCGCCCGCGGTCAGAGAAGTATCAGCGTTGGTCAGAGTCGCAACGGGATAATCACCGTAATCCTCAAAGCGGAGGTCACGCAGGATCATCGAACCGACAAGCTCATAACCGCCGTTCTCACGGTTGGAAGCGCTGTTAGCGGTACCGAAGTTGACAACCGTCTCGGGCATGGTACGACCGCAGTAGCCGCCGCACTCGTTAAAGCTGTGGAACAGGTGGCAGCGATTGTACTTGTCAGCGTGCGCCTTATCGGTATACTGAGAACCGATGTAGCCCTCGTTGAACTTGACATACTTAGTGTTTGCGGGAACAGTATAGGAATAGAGATTTGACTGACCGGAAACGGGAGTCAACTTGTTGGAATCATAAGAACCGATCTTGGTGGAGGGAGCCGTGCCGGTTTTGCACAGAACAAAGATACCGACGGTTTGCTGACCGGAAGTATTTTCATACGGCCACTTCATAACGCTGTTATCGAAGTAGACCTTCTTAGTCTCGTTCGCGTCCTTCTTCTTGATGTTATAGGTGCGGGATACGGTCTTGCTGCCGTTGGTAGCAGTTACCGTGATATCGACACTCTTGCCGTAAGGAATGGTGCTCTTGAGAGTGAAGGTCTTGGAAGCGTCGGTAACGGTCTTGGCAGCGAGGTTGGAAACCTTGATGTCATAAGAAGTAGCGTTCTTGACGTCGACCTTGATGGTAGCCTCAGCGTCAGTGTAACGGCTGAGAACCTCGGGAGTCAGCTCAACATTGTTCAGAGAGAGCTTGATCTCGGGAGCGGAGTTAGCAGCAGTGGTGTTGTAGATGACCGCAACGCCGGTAGAACCGATGTTACCGCTGATCGTGCCGTTGGATACGGTGAATTTATTACCGGAAACCTGATCCGTATAAGTGCCGTTTGCCATAGAGCAAGACTTGCTGACGGAACCGGCAGAACCGTTCAGGTCAACGATCAGCATACCGGTGGTGCCGCGCTGTACGAACAGCTTGGAGCCGTCTGCGGTGACGTTCTCATTCTGGCCTGCAAAAGCGTTCTTGAAGTGGTTGACCGCAACGACAGTCGGGTCTTTCCATGTCTCGGCAGAACCGGGAGCACCCATCAGCTCATCGTACTTGATGAAGCCGGGAGAATCGAGCTGCTCATGCTTGGGACGGATGAAGAACAGTGCGGGAGCGTCTTTACGGGCGCCGATGGCTGCCCAACCGAGGATCTGCTGCTTCTTGGTCAGACCGGTGGAAGCCTGTGAGCAGAAGTTATCGTGAGACTCAACCCACAGTACGTTCTGATTCTTGGAA
>ONUI01000248.1 GCA_900320995.1 uncultured Eubacteriales bacterium | reverse complement strand
AAGAAGCGCAGGGCGAAGATCCTCAGGAGGCGACCGCTCCCGCAGAGGAACAGTCTGCTTCCACCGAAAAGAAGCAGTACATCGCGTCGGTCTATCTTTCCTGCGAGGGAAGCGAGACCATCGCCAAAAGCAAGCTGACCCAGCAGGGATATAAGGTGATCGACGTCAACCTGACGCCGGAGCTGAGAGCGGAAAAGAGATCGTATTCCTATCTCGGCTATACCGTCACGACCAACGAGAAGGCGGCTGTCACCGATATCAGGATGGCAAAGATCAAATCGACCTCACAGGCGGTGATGTACGGCACGGTCAAGTACACGGCGGCAGGCTTTGACGGACACGGCAACTCCATCTGCTATACAAAGGATACGAGCGTCGGCTCACCGATCCTCGCCGATGATATCCAGATCGCGGATCAACTCTCCGACGGCAAAAAGGGCTATGTACCCGTTTGCTATTTCGGCAGCGCGGCATATAACTTTGACGCCTGTGTGAACAACACCAAATGGGATAAGGCAAAATATATTTTCTTCTCACCATCCGAAAAATTCACCTCGGGTACCGAGTATATTTCAGGTTTATATTTCGTCAGCGGCGCAAACGCTGAGGAAGCAGGCTGGTCGCTTACCGAATATGCAGAAAAGCTCGGCGGCAAGCTGCTCGGAGAAGAGAATTTCACTAAGGGAAGACAATGGCATAAGAAGGTCATGGGACCGGAATACGGTATGAATTGTTATGTCAAAGATATGCAGACTTATCTCTGCTATACCACTACCTATGATCCAAAGCGCGCGATCTTTGACGTTCAGTTTTACGCGGGCACTCCGAAAATGCAGAATATTATGACGACGCTGACGGCGTATACGGGCAACAAGGATACGAACTATGCACAGACCGGCTACGGCATTACGAACGTGTTTATGCAGAGCGCAAAGTCAATGCCTGAATATCAGGCTGCCACCACGGAAAAGGAATACCTTTCGCATTACTCGGTCAATAACTATGACGACTTCACCGTGGGTATCAACGACGCCTTCGGATGCGACCTGAAAGAAATTGACAATATCATTCCGGGCGTGAAGTGGCAGACCGCTCTCAACCAGCCCCATATGCTTTATGCCTGCGGCTACAAGCAGGGGTATCAGCCGTTGGTACCGGGTGATCTGGCGCTCAGCAGCAGTAACGAAGTGCCCGATGGCTTTGCGTCTATTCAGGATGTGAAATTCCCCTTTGAACAAGAACCGCTCAACCTCGCGTATTACAATCACGAGAAAAGCGACGAGTGTTCTCCGGCTTATCTGTATATCCGCCGTGCCGCTCCCGTGAGAGGCAAATATATCGCCTCCGTCAAGGTCGCGACATATAACCCCGATCCGAAATGGGAAGAGGAAGAACGTAAGGCGAACGACGATTTCTCCAACGATCTGTGCTTTTATTCTTTGGCAAGCGTTTCTTCAGAATTGCTCCTCCAGAATCTGCGCCAGTATTCCGTGAATACCTGGTATTACAAATCCGACAAGGGAGGAGAATGGGCTGCCACAGACTATGAAGAAGCAGCGGCATATCTGGGTGTGACCTATACCGATAACCCCGCAAAAGCGATTCACGGCTTACTGCGAATGAAAGCAAAGCTTAACGAAACGCCGACAGAGACCCTGACGGTGAACGGCGCCAAGTATTCGCTTGTCCAGAACGTTACGAACAAGGAGCCCACGCCGATCGTTTCTGCCAACGGTGAAATGTATTATCTGTACGCTACCACCAGCTCCGGCGGAAGCTCTACCGGAGACGCGCTGACCGAGATCAAGGTCTCCGATAATGTCTTTGAGCCCGGACTGTCCACCGTGCTGACGGTCGACCACGGCGATACCCCGGCGAAGAAGGATTTCTACGGCAACGTCACGGCTCCGGCAGAGTACGCGATCCCGTACGGCGATACAGAAGACGTCCTTTATATCCATCAAAAGACAAATTCGAGTCTTACCGGCATCGACAGCTTCTTTGTCGGCGTCGGCGATACGGAGGCAGCGGCATTGAAAGACCTGCTCATGCAGGGCGCGACGAGCTACCTTCCCCTGAATCTGAACAAAGGCTCATCGTCCGACGCGAGCGTTTTCATCGGCTACCATTATTACAATCCCGATTATGTCAATACCAGGCGGACAAAGTATTATATGGAGAGCGCGGTCAAGGACCTGTACGTTTATGTCGGAGAGAATCCGGAGAAACGTCTGACGATCGACAAGCGCAAATACACGCTCTGCGGCAACCGCAATCTCAATTACGGCACAGGCGGCACGCCGATGTACCTCTACC
>ONUI01000169.1 GCA_900320995.1 uncultured Eubacteriales bacterium | reverse complement strand
ACAATCATGCCACTTGTCGAGCGTCATGTACATATCCGCGCCGACGATCAGATAGAGCGAATCCTCGTCGTTCATCAGCTGCGCGATGGTATCGGAGGTGTAGCTCGGGCCTTCACGCCGCAGCTCGATATCGCTGACCTCAAGGAGAGGTTCATCCTGTGTCGCGAGCAGGCACATCTGATAGCGGTGCTTGCCGTCGGCGATATGGGAATTATCCTTGAGCGGGGTGTAGTGCGTGGGGATCAGCGTGACCTTATCCAGTTCAAACTGCTCCGCGAACTGCAACGCGAGCTTGATGTGGTCGTTGTGGATGGGGTTGAACGAGCCCCCGTAGATCGCGCGCCTCATTTGACGAGCTTGATCTTGGGCTCTTTTTTATTCTTGCGATAGAGCACAAACTTGGAGCCGATCACCTGCACGACGTCGGCGCCGATCCGCTCGGCGATGGTATCCGCCGCTTCACGCGAGGTATACTCGCACGCTTCGAGCACCTTGCCCTTGATCAGCTCGCGGGCGGTGATCGCCTCGTCGGCGGTTTTATAAAGCTGTTCGGAAAAGCCGCCCTTACCGACCATCAAAACGGTGTCGATCGGGTTGGCAAGCGCTCTGAGCTGAGCGCGCTGTTTACTGGTTAACATGGTTTTCCTCCAATATCGATCGTCATTGCGAGGGAGCTTGCGACCGTGGCAATCCCCCTGCGTATGATGATGTTTGATGTAACAAAAACATATATGACCCTTTTTGTGGGATCACCGCACCCCCGACACGCGTGTCATGGGGTTCGCAATGACAGCATAAATGTTTGATTCAACCCTCAGTCGCTTTCGCGACAGCTTCCTCGCCGGAAACGGCTCCCCCTTTGTCCTTCGGACATTCCCCCAACGGGGGTACCTTAGGAAAGGGAGCCCTTAAGCGCGTCGCGGAGGTTGCGAAGAGCGTTACCGCGATGGCTGTATTTATCTTTTTCGTCGCCCGACAGGGAGGCAAAGCTCTTGCCGTCTACGACAAAAACGGGATCGTAGCCGAAGCCGCCCTCACCCGCGGGCGCATGGGCGATCATACCCTCACATCTGCCCTCGACCTCGATCACGGTATTCTCATCGAGAATACAGCAGACGGCGCAGGTGAAATGCGCGGTGCGCTTTTCATCGGGAACGTCCTTTAGCTCATCGAGCAGCAGGGCGATCTTTTCAAGATAGGTCGAATCCTCGCCGCCGTAACGGGCGGAGTAGATGCCCGGTCTGCCGTCGAGCGCGTCGACGCACAGTCCCGAATCATCCGCGATCACGGGAGTATGGCAGAGGTCAAAGGCGTGTTTCGCCTTGATATACGCGTTGGCGGCGAAGGAATCGCCGTCCTCGACGACGTTGCCGAGGTCGATCCCTCTCTCCCCCGCTGTCACCGCGGTGATGCCGAGGGGCGAAAGGATGCGCTCGATCTCCACCACCTTATGCGCGTTGTTGGTGGCTATGATAAATTCTTTCATTGTTCTTCCTTTACAAACAGGGCACGGGAGAATTCCTCGGGATCGAAGGGCTGGAGGTCGTCGACCTTTTCTCCTACGCCGATGAACTTGACGGGGATACCGAGGGTATCTTTGATCGCCAGCACGACGCCGCCCTTTGCGGTGCCGTCGAGCTTGGTCAGCACGATGCCGGTGATACCGGTCGCCTTGGCGAATTCCGCCGCCTGATTGACGGCGTTCTGTCCGGTGGTCGCATCGAGCACCAACAGCGCCTCTTTATCCGCGTCGGGCAGCTCGCGGTCGATGATGCGGCGGATCTTGGCGAGCTCGTCCATCAGATGCTTTTTGTTATGCAGACGGCCGGCGGTATCGACGATGATGACGTCGGTACCCTTCGCCTTAGCCGAAGAGATCGCGTCGAATACGACGGCGGCAGGATCACTGCCCTCGCCCTGCGCGACGATATCGGCGCCGCTGCGCTCCGCCCAGATCTTGAGCTGATCGATCGCCGCCGCGCGGAAGGTGTCCGCCGCGGCAAGGGTGACCTTCTTGCCCTGCTGAACGTAATAGTTCGCGATCTTGCCGATGGAGGTAGTCTTGCCCACGCCGTTGACGCCGATCACGAGGATGATCGATGGCTGCGTATTGAGCACCATCTCGTTGCCGCCCTCCGACAGGATCTCGGCGCTGATCTCGGCGATCTCGTCCATGATCTTCGCGGGCTTGGTGATGCCCTTTTCACGCACGCGTACACGCAGCATACCGCAGATCTTGTTGGCGGTCTCTACGCCGACGTCACCCATGACGAGGAGTTCTTCGAGCTCGTCGAAGAGTTCGTCATCGATGACGGTAAACGCCTGGAGCATCGAGTCGATCTGACCGACGACACTCTCTCGTGTTTTCTTTAAACCATCTTTTAATTTCTTAAAAAATCCCATAATGTTCTCCTTAACAATGTGTCATTCCGAGGAGGGATACCATCCCGACGTGGGAATCCCCTCCTACTGCAACCGGTAGTAAAAACAAGGGGATTGCCACGTCGTCGTCGTTCGCTTTGCGCGGTAGGCATATCCGGTTGGTATGCCTTGACCTTGCTCCACGACTCCTCCTCTCCCCAACACGCGGGGCGTGTCGGGGACCCCGGTTAATGGGCTTCGCAATGACAAGTAATTCTGTTGAGATTGCCACGGCTCTCGCGAGCCTCGCAATGACAATCGAAATCAATTCGCTTTCATGCCCAGCTTTGCCGCTACTTCGGATGCGCGAAGCTCGAGCAGCTTGCTGATACCCTCGTCCTGCATGGTAACGCCGTAGAGGACGTCAGCCTCTTCCATCGTACCGCGGCGGTGGGTGATCAGGATGAACTGGGTGCTTTCGGTCAGGTTGCGCAGATACGCCGCGAAGCGGTCTACGTTGACCTCGTCGAGCGCCGCCTCGATCTCGTCCATGACGCAGAAGGGCGCGGGACGCACCTTCATGATCGCAAAGTACAGCGCGATCGCGACGAGCGCTTTTTCACCGCCGGAGAGCGCCTCCAGATGGACGACGATCTTGCCGGGAGGGTGAACGATGATATCGATGCCCGACGTGAGGATGTTCTCGGGATCGGATAGCTCGAGGTGAGCCTCACCGCCGCCGAAGAGCTCCTTGAACGTCAGGGTGAAGTTCTTGTTGATCTCGGCAAAGGAGTCGACAAAAACCTCTTTCATCTGCTTGGTCAGGTTGGTGATCAGGTTTTCGATCTCTTTCTTGGATTTTTCGACGTCGTCGACCTGCGTTTTCATAAAGGTGTATCGCTCGGATACCTCTTTGTATTCTTCGATCGCGCCGGTGTTGACCGAACCGAGCGCACGGATCTTGTTTTTGAGGGAGCTCAGTCGGGAACGCGCCTCGGTGAGGTTCTCGATCTCGATCGCCTGCTGCTCCGCTTCGTGGCGGGTCAGCTCATACTCCTCCCAGAGCTTCGCGATGATGTCGTCGAACTCCTTCTGCTTGCTCGCCTTGCGCTCCTCGAGTCGGGAGAATTCGTTGGAGGCAAGCTCACGCTCGGCAGTCTTGTCACGCTCGAGCTGTCGAAGTGATACGGAGTTTTTCTCCAGCTCCAGTTTTTCATTATTCAGGCGCTCGATGTTGGCGGCTGACTGCGTTTGCTTCTCGGTCAGCGCGTCGATCTCGGCACGGAGCGCGGTGATTTTATTTTCTATTTCAGAATTATTCTGCTCGTGGGTTTGTTTTTCATTATTCAGCTCGGTGATACGAAGCTGCTGGTCGGAGCCGGTGCTTTCGGCGGACTCGATCTCCGCCTTGCGGGTGTCGATATCCTTCTCAAAGCCCAGAATATCCAGACGCAGCTGCTGGAGCTGATCGGCGTATGAGCTCGGTCGATTCGATATCGGCGTTGAAGCGGATCATATCCTTCTGCGCGAGCTCTCTGGACGCCTTTGCCTCGGTGATCTTCTCGGCGCCGCTTTTGAGTTCACGGTCGATGTCCTCCAGATCGCGGCTCACGCCAGCCAGCTCACTCAAACAGGCGTTGTACTCGGCGTTCAGGCGCACCTTATCGTTCTGCGTATTGGTCAGATCGGCACGGGTGCCGAGCAGATCCGCCTCGACCTTGGCGTACTGACTTTCCGCTTCGGTCAGCTTTTCGGCGGCGTTCTTCGCCTTGGCGCTCAGCTCAGCCGCCTGCTTACGGAGCTTGTCAATCTCGCTCTCACGGGACAGCAGACCCGAATTCTTCGCGCGGGATCCGCCGGTGAAGGAACCGCCCGCGTTGATGACCTGACCGTCGAGGGTCACGACCTGGAAGCGGTAGCCGTATTTCTTCGCG
>ONUI01000134.1 GCA_900320995.1 uncultured Eubacteriales bacterium | reverse complement strand
ATTCGGGCAGCTTGGTGTCAAAGATCGCGGTGACAGACGGATAGGCACAGCACTTGTCGTCATGGCCGTAGCCGCCGATCATCGAGCGGTCAAAGCCGACGTCGCGGGTTGGATACGCGGGGCAGAAGTTCAGCTCCGCGGAGAGGAAGTCGTTTTCTTCGATACCGTAGCGGTCGTTGAGAATCTTCATCACATTCAGGGCGACAAGATCCTTTTCTTCACTGTCGTCATAGGGACGCGAGCCGACAAGGATGTTCAGATCCTCGCCCGTAAAGAGCTTTGACACGGTCTTCATCGCGCCCTCACGATCGAGATGCGGCAGCAGATCGGTGATCAAAAAACACTCGTCCTTGGGATCGTCGCCGATGCGGATGTCCACGGTGGAGCCGTCGAGCTTGACCACTCTGCCGTGCAGAGCAAGCGGTACGGTCGTCCACTGATATTTTTTGATACCGCCGTAGTAATGGGTCTTGAACAGCGCCAAGCCATTATCCTGATAGAGCGGATTGGGCTTCAGATCAATGCGCGGAGAATCGATATGCGCGATTGCAAGGCGCACGCCGTCGGCAGTACCGCTTTTTCCTATGACTGCAAGTCCGATCGCTTTTTCGCGGTTGATCACATAGACCCTGTCGCCGGGCTGATAGGAGCCGTCGGGATCGAAGGCGACAAAGCCCTCCTTCTCAGCCAGCGCCTTGACATAAGCTACCGCCTCACGCTCGGTGCGTGCGTTATCGAGGAACTTTTTGTAATCCTCGCAGTAAGCGTCCGCCTGAGCGAGCACCTCTGCCGAATAGGTCGCCGCGCCGCGGCGTTCTTTCATCATCAGTTTTTCTCTGAGTTCTTTTGCGTTTTCACTCATTTTGTACCTCCTGTATATGCTTCTGTAGGGATGACCATCGGTCATCCGCGGACGGTCACTGACCGTCCCTACAACAATTAATTAGTATAGTAAAGTTTTTGATACAGATCATAAGCGTGGCCGACGCGCTCGACGTAGGCGGCGGTCTCCTCGTACGGGATGTTCGTCAGCGTCTTGCCGTCGGGCGATATGCTCGGATCCTGCAGCCAGCCATCCACGGTGGTGGTGCCGGCGTTATAGGCGGCGACAGCCGTATCGCGGTTGCCGTACTTTTTGAGCAGTACGGACAAGAGATAGGTGCCGTAGCGGATATTGATATCGGGATCTCTGAGCGAATCGGCGGAGTAGATCACCTGTCCGTCCAGACTCTCCTGCAGCCAGTCAAAGGTCGAGGGCATCAGCTGCATCAATCCCAGCGCGCCCGCGGAGCTCTCTACTTCGGGCCGAAAGCCGCTTTCGGTACGGATGACCGCAAACACGAGCGGTTCTTCCACGCCGAACTCGGTCGCGTATTTGTGCACCTGCTCCCCGTATTGCTGTTGATAAAACATTTTGTATACCTTTCCCTTTGTTCCCTTATAGTTTGTGTCGGAAACAAAAAAGAATACCAGCACGCCCACAAACAGCAGGAGTACAAATGTCACGAGGAATCCGATCGCTCCGTGACCCTTGGTATCGCGTGAATGTCGTCGGTCATATCTTCTGCTCATCCGCGCACCACCTTTCGCCGTATTGCCGCACCGCGTCAAAGAACGCCTCGGCGGAACCGTTATTATATAGTATATCGTCGCAGCGGGCGATAAAGAACTCTTCACTGAGCTGTACCGACATCCGACGCTCCGCCTCTTCCCTATTCAGCCCGTCGCGCCGCATGATCCTCTCTCTTCTAAGCTCGGGATCGGCGAGCACGCCGACGATGCGGTAACAGAACACATCCTGACGCGCTTCAAAGAGCTGAGAAGCGTCAAAAACGACAGTGTCGCCATTGATTTTCTCAGCCTGCGCGAGCATGATCTCACTGATCTTGGGATGGGTGATCTGATTGAGCGTTTCGGTATTTTCGGGTGACGAAAACGCGATCTGCGCGACACGCCGCCTGTCAAGACTGCCGTCGGGCAAAAGCACGTTGCCGAATGAAGCGCAAAGCATCGCTTTGACCTCGCTGTCCTCGACCGCGAGTCTGGCGGCTTCATCCGCGCTGACGATCGGGAATCCGCACTCGGCGAGCAATCGCGCCGCTTCACTCTTCCCCGCGCCGGTCTGACCGGTCAGGCCGATGATCCGCTTTTCGGGCAGGTCGATGACCTCGAACGCCGCCGCGCGGATCAGGCGGTTGTACAGCGCCATACCGACGCCGGTCGCCTCGGGACAATGGGCATAGACGGTATGGACATCTTTAATATCATCCACCGCTCTGAGCGCGTCAAACAGCGCCTTTGCCTGCGCTTTTTCATCATCCATACTGCCGATCGTGATACAAGGCATATCGAGCTGCGGCTTGTCCTCGTCATAGCACATTGCCGCGATGTGAGGATCTCGGGCGTACAGACGGTTCATATATGTGATGTAGCGTTCGTCACTGCCGCGCAGGAGCACGACTCTGGTACGAGGCGCGTAATGCTTGTACTTCATGCCGGGTGACGAGGCTTTTTCGTTGTTTTCCAGTTGATGGAGCACCGCGTGATCGACCTCGATCGCGCCGATGACGGCTTCGATCTCTTCACGGGTGATCAGCCCCGGCCGCAGGATACGCGGTGTATCGGCCGCGAGCGTGATCACGGTACTCTCCACGCCGACAGAACAACTGCCGCCGTCGATGACCGCCTCGATCCTGCCCTCCATGTCGTCGATGACATGCTGCGCCGTGGTCGGACTGGGCTTGCCGGAGGTATTGGCCGAGGGCGCCGCCAGTGCCAGACCGCTTGTTTTGAGCAGCCTTTGCGCGTCGGGATGGGACGGGATGCGGATCGCCACGGTACTCAGCCCCGCACTCACCTCATCGGGTATGACCTCGCCCTTGGGCATGATAATGGTGAGAGGTCCCGGCCAGAAGGCTTTGGAGAGTAAAACTGCCTTTTCGGGGATCTCGGAAACAAGACGCAAGCGTTCGATGTCTGCAAAATCCGCGACATGGACGATCAGCGGGTTATCCATCGGACGACCCTTCGCCTCAAAAATGCGGCGTACCGCCTCTCCGTCGAGGGCATTTGCCGCCAGGCCGTAGACCGTCTCGGTAGGCATGGCGACAAGACCGCCGTCACGCAGGATGGCAGATGCCGTTTCAATATCCGATTGTGTGTTGGTTAAATGGTAGGTTTTCATCATATCAATCGTAGGGCGGGGGCTTGCTCCCGCCGAAACCTGTCTGATCAATCAATAATTATTGCAAAGCAGCTTTTCTTTGCTTCGCAAATGTCCCTGCGGGACACGGCGGGAGCAAGCCCCCGCCCTACTATGCATTCATCTGCTCTTTCAGCTGCTCCGCTCTCTGCGCGGTGACGAGGGCGTCGATGATCTCGTCAAGGTCGCCGTTCATGATCTCGTCCAGTTTATACAGCGTCAGGCCGATGCGGTGATCGGTAACGCGGCTCTGCGGATAATTGTAGGTGCGGATCTTCTCACTGCGGTCGCCCGAACCGACCTGAGAACGCCTGTCGGACGCGATCGCCTCATGCTGTTTATCCTGCTCGATCTTGAGCAGGCGCGATTTGAGCACCTTCATCGCCTTATCCTTATTCTTGTACTGAGAGCGCTCATCCTGACATTCGACCACCATGCCCGTGGGCTTATGGGTGATGCGGATCGCGGACGAGGTCTTGTTGATATGCTGACCGCCCGCGCCGGAGGATCGGAAGGTGTCGATCTCCAGATCATTCGGGTTGATGTCGATCTCTACGTCATCCGCTTCGGGAAGTACGGCGACCGTCGCCGCCGAGGTATGGATACGCCCGGAGCTTTCGGTCTTGGGAACACGCTGGACGCGGTGGGTGCCCGACTCAAACTTAAAGCGGCTGTAGGCGCCGTCACCGCTGACGATGAAGGACACTTCCTTATAGCCGCCCAGCCCCGTCTCGTTGAGGTTGATGACCTCGAGCTTGTAGCCTTTGCGCTCGGCGTACATGCTGTACATGCGGTACAGATCATAGGCGAACAGCGAGCTTTCCTCACCGCCCGTACCGCCGCGGATCTCAACGATGACGTTGCGTTCATCGTTCGGATCCTTGGGCAGAAGCAGGATCTTGAGCTCCTCTTCCAGATCGGGCAGTCTGCGCTTCGCGTCATCGAGCTCGATGGACGCGAGCTCCCTGAGTTCTTCATCGGACGACGCGTCGTCGAGGATCATCAGGCTGTCCTCGATGGTCTGCTGAGTACTTTGGTACTCGCGGTACTTTTTGACCACCGGTTCGATGGACGCGTATTCGCGCATCACCTCGCGGTAGCGGTCGGGGTCGGACACCACGTCCGGCTCATACATCCGCTTTTCCAGTTCATTATATCGTTTATCAAATATCGCTAATCTGCTGAACATTGTATCTCCCTGTTTAATGAGGATTCAACTCAGCCTTCCCCTCGGGGGGAAGGTGTCACCGGAGGTGACGGATGAGGGGATATCCTCTCCGCAATATGATAGATTCGGTGAAGCTGTATGGCTACCGATAATCACGGAATCGCTTATCACTCTTTGTTTCATTGTTTAGCCGGATAAGTTAGCCCCTCATCCGACCAATTCGCTTTGAGCAAATTGCCCACCTTCCCCCCGAGGGGAAGGCTTTGCGCTATACTATTCCTCATTCCTCATTACTTTCCGTATATTCCTCTCATATTCCTCTCGACCTTCTTGCGGGGCACCATGACCTCTCTGCCGCATTTTTGACAGCGGATCTTGAAATCCATGCCGACGCGCAGGACGAGAAAACGGTTGTCACCGCAGGGATGGGGCTTTTTCATGATCAATTCATC
The DNA here is from genome assembly GCA_900320995.1 of uncultured Eubacteriales bacterium. Lineage (GTDB taxonomy): Bacteria > Bacillota > Clostridia > Oscillospirales > Acutalibacteraceae > Ruminococcoides. The sequence continues at coordinate 904 of ONUI01000134.1, read as the reverse complement.
GTTGACGCGGATATCCATAGGTGCCTCTGAAATCGGTTGAGATTGCCACGGCATAAATGCCTCGCAATGACAATCATAGTGACGAAGAAAAATCAACTGATCATACACAGCTCTTATTTCTTCATTCTTATATCTTCATTCCAGGTGATTATACCATATATTGGCAGAAAAATCAAATAACGTTTCTGTCATATAAACCATATATTGTGAATTTACTGTTAACACTTCTCAATATCTTGACTACGGCGGGCAGATGAAGTATAATGTAGGATGATGAATTGGAAATAATTCCGAAACAAACATGAAGGTACATTATGGAAGATAAACATTATTCTCTCAAACACCGGTTCGCGTTCGGCGCCATGACCGCGGCGCTGTTCTGTTTTACGCTGCTGGTGTACGGACCGCTCTCGCTGTATGTGACCGGTAATGATGAAATGTGGTTCAGCTTTCGATCGCTCCTCACCCCCGTCATCGTTGTATCGCTGATCGGATTTGTCGTGATGACGCTTTTGCTCTCACTGCCCAAGGGCGTGTTCCACAAGGTGCTGTGCTGTCTGATGTTCGGTATCTCGCTGGGATTGTATGTCCAGTGCAGCTTCTTCAACATCAGCTACGGCTCCGGTGTGCTGGACGGCTCCCAGATCGCGTGGATGGACTACACCACCTACGGCGCGATCGACTCGGCGATGTGGGCGGCGTGTATCGCAATGCCCTTCGCGCTGTTCATGGTATTCAAGCGCTCATGGCGGCACGTGCTGATGGTCGCGGCGGTGTTCATCATCTTCACCCAGATCGCGGGACTGTCGCTCGATTTGTACAAGAACCAGAACACACTCGACAAGCTCAGCCATGAGGTCACCACCGACGGCATCTATGAGCTGTCGGATAAGGACAACACGCT
>ONUI01000212.1 GCA_900320995.1 uncultured Eubacteriales bacterium | reverse complement strand
AGGAAGTCTGCCCAGTAATACTGGCTCATGTATTCGTTCTGATAGGCGTTGACCGCGCCTGCGTCGAGCTCCTTAAATCGGTAGTAGTCGCAGTCGAGCACATCGGGATTGACCGCGAGGGCGTTGTAGCTGCGGGTGACCGCCTTCTCCGCTCCCGCCGCCTTCAGGCTCTTTATCATCGCGTAGATGAGCTGCTGTACATGATTTTTCTGCTTGTTATCGAACGGCTCGTCCTCAAACAGCGCCGCGGCGATCTCTCTGGTCGTGCAGGAGCTGCCCTGACGGTGAACGAGATAAGCGAACACCTCTTTCGAGCGCTGGCGCTCAAAGTGCATATGGCTCCCGTCGGGCAGGAATACGTCGAAATTACCGAAGCACTGAACACGCAGAAGGGCGTTGCTCTTCGGCACGATCGGGAAACGCAGATCGGAGAGCTCCGCCTCAACCTTTTCCTTTGTGACCGGCTTCATGATGTAGCCGCTCGCGTGCAGCCTCATCGCATCGCCTGTGTACTCCGAGAAGCCCGTGACGAAGATTATGTTCATCTTAGGGTTGATCTCTTTCAGTTTTTTTGCCAGCTCTACGCCGTTCATGCCGCGCATATGGATATCGAGAAAGGCGATATCGCAGCCGTTCTCAGCAGCGTCCGCGATCAGCTCGTCCTGATCGTCATACGCTGTCACATCAGCGTCCGGCTTTGCTTCTCTGACAGCCATCTCAAGCATCTGAAGCATCAGCGGTTCGTCGTCAACGCATAGTATCCTCATTGTTCTGACCCTCCTTCGGCAGTATCACTTTCGCCGTCGTTCCTTCGCCGACGACGCTCTCTATAACGACCTCTCCGCCGCACATATCCTTGATTCGCTTGCGGGTGTTCTCCATACCGATGTGCGAGCGTCCGTCGTTCTTCGTTTCATTCACGTCAAAGCCCACGCCGTCGTCCTGTATGATGACTTCATAGGCGTCGTCTGTCTCTCTTGTGCTTATCGTCACGGTTCCGCCCTTTTTCTTCATCCCCACGCCATGCTTGACAGCGTTCTCAACAAGCGGCTGTACGGACAGCTGCGGCAGGACGAAATCGGTAGTTTGGATGTCATACTCGATATTCAGCTTATCGGCAAATCTCAGCTTTTCGATGTACAGATACTTCTTTAGATGCTCGAGCTCCTGTGTGAACGGCACGGGAGCCGTCTGCTTGAGCGAATCCATATTGCCGCGCAAATAGTCCGAGAAGGTAATCGTCGCGTCATATGCGGTCTCGGGATTTAGCTTGCACAGTATCGCGATAGAGCTCAGCGCATTGTACATAAAGTGCGGACGTATCTGGCTGACCATCACGTTCACCTTGGCTTCATACAGCTCGCGCTGTACCCGCTGATAGCGGATCGCTTCCTTGTACTGTCGGCTGAAGTCCATGCCGAACCGTACCATCTGATAAATGATCGTGATCGCAAGACCGATTTGCAGATATTTGGATCCGGAGATATGCAGATAGAAGTCAAACATATCGATCATCAGAAAAATGCCCAGCGGCAGCCATGAAATCAAATAATCAATGAGAACAAAACCCTTTTTGCCGCGGATCTCGATACACAGCAGCACGGTCATGATCGCAGCAAGCACGATCACGGCAAGATATCTGATCCCTGCGGTCGCCATCATATCCGCCGTATTTGCAGCATGCAGGATAACACAGAGAACCGTAAGTGCAAAAAATGCCGTAATAACGAAGTTCGCAATTATTTTGACGGCCTTTCCGCGCAGCAGCGAGCGCAGATAGATCAGTACGGCGATCGCAAAGAAACAGCCCGCGAGCTTATCCGTCATCATACACACGGTGGGATCGAAAATCCACAGATTCATATATCCGCTGATTTTGTTAACGACCATGAACAGACCCGCAAAAAAGCACAGTATTCCGAAAGCGATATATCGAAAATCGATCCGTCCCAGCAGCCCGCTCGCTATGGGGAAAAAGAATACGCCGAAGAAGCATACCAGCAGGAACATCAGACCGGCAGGCAATATCTCAAAAAAGAAATTGAGATACAGTCCGTCGGAATAACTCGTCATAACGTAAAAACAGTCGGAGAAGCTCTCTGTATCAAGCTCATAGGGATACTCTACCACCAGCGTGAACTTATCGTCGCTTTTATACTCGGGCTCTATCTGAACATATTCTGTCATGATATAGTAGCCGGGCGTGTTGATCATTTTTTCAGCCATGTAGCCGGAGCCTTCTTCCATATCTCCGGGGCTTCGCCTGTACTCATCCAAGACCTCACCGCTGCTGTCATAGAGCGTGTACCACACGTTTTTGGATACTATATCCATCGTCGTGGTGTGGTTGGCTTTGACCTGTTTGGTGAAATTTCCCTTGAATACAGCCTTGTGAAAATGCTCGTTTATAGGCTTTGTGTTATCTATGGACTTCCATTCACCGCCGTCAAGCGAGTATTCGCCTTCGAGCATGGTGGTTGATTTGACGGAGTTGTCGATACGCTCGGATACCCTCAAGTTCTGCCATACCGTCCATCCGAGCAGGATGATTATCCCCAGCGCGATAGCCGACATCCAAACATAACCTTTGACTCTTTTCATAATATCCCTTCTTCGCGAAAGATATCTTTACCTTATTATAACTGCAAAGGCTAAAAATGAGAAGACATTTTGCAAATATTTATTCAAAATTAAGAATGTTCGCGCTGAACATCACCGTACTGATAAATATACCGTCGGTGGCGGTGAACAGATTACACTCGCCCGCCATAATCAAAAAGACTAAAAACACTATTGTCCCCTTTGTTTGCTCCCTATTATAATATGCCGGAACAGCTAGAAAGAACAGGTGTCATCAACACTCGAATACAACTTGGAGAAACACACATGAGATTGGGAAAAGAAATCCGGTTACAAGAAATAATCGATAAAAAAGCTCGAATCAATAAAAGAAAGCAGGAAGAAATCGAATATCGTTTGAGAAGATATAAGTGACATCTTTTTTCTACTGATTGTGGAGAATATTGTTTTCAATATCTCCGTCTAATTCTATCATAACTTCGATTTATCTGCAATCCAAAAACCTTGCGTCTTATTTAGCAATCTTGCACATACAGATAGTTACCAAATGTAACCGTCAAATAAACCACCGTATTGCCTTCCGCTCGGCAAATGTGCGAAAATATAAGCAAAAACAAAGAGTGCGATTGAAAAGTTAATACTACTCATGTATAATAAATCT
>ONUI01000035.1 GCA_900320995.1 uncultured Eubacteriales bacterium | reverse complement strand
TCAGCGGCGCATACCAGCTGACAGGGCTCGGCGCTGATGAATATACCGATAACAAGCAGGATCGCTGTTATCGTCGTGATGATTCGACTGAACCTTTTCATTTTGCCGCGCCTCCTTTCTGCCTCTTTTTATAGAGAATTCCGATACCCAGCGCTGCGGCTATGATCACAGCGCCGATGATGAGCGCCGTTATGCCGTCTGAGAATACCGACGCCCTCAGCTCGGTGTTCACGGTCTCAGTGTCCGTAAGCTCCAGCCTGCCGTAGTCGGCTCGGAAATATTGTTTCATCTGATGTTCGCTCATGAGGTTGCCTCCGAGCTTTACGTTACCGTTGGAGTCAGAGCGCAGGTGTAACTCAGAACCCGGCTCCAGACCGAAGTCGGATATCAGCGCGCCGTCCTCGAGCACAAGGTTATCCATCGAGCCCTCGCCGTCGTTGCCGCGTACTATCATCTTGCCGCCGACGCTGATCACGCTGTCGTCATCCAGATAGATACCGCCGCCTGCTTTTTTGGCGGTGTTCGATGTAACGGAGCAGTCCTCCATATACAGGTTCTCTTCATCTATATAGAGCGCGCCGCCGATGTCGTCAGCCGAGTTGCTCTTGATGTTGCAGTTGATAAGCCACAGCCCGTCAGAGGTGTTTTGGTAGAACGCGCCGCCGTTATCTTCGGAGTAGTTGCCCTCAAAATCGACGTTCTCTATATAGACCTTGCCGTTGTTCTGATAGAAGCCGCCGCCGTGATCCTCGCTTGCGCGGCAGTTCGATATCTTGCCGCCGACCCAGTGGGACTCGCCGTGATCCTGATAGACGCCGCCGCCCTGGTTATCGTCGGCGGTGCAGTAGATGATATCGACATTCTCACAGTTCAGACGGTTGCCGTCATCCTCGAGATATACGCCGCCGCCGTAATCATATGCGCGACAGTATCGGATGGTGCAGTCCTTGAGCGTCGCCTTGGCAGAATCGCACATATAGATAGCGCCGCCGTTGTTATTGGAGAAGGTCGCCTTATCCGTCCAGCAGTTGGAGATCAGCACGCCGGTGAGCTTCGCCTCAGCGGACTCGGAGAGCTTTAGCGCGCCGCCCTTGTCGGTGGTGCCGCCGTTATACAGCGTGCCGCCCGTCATGACGAGATTACCCTCGCACTCGATGAGTCCGCCGGTGTCGTCGCTTCTTCCGCCCTGTATGCTGCCGCCGGTGAAGTTGCCGCAGCTCTTGCGTGAGGGCGTGGAGTCCGTGATAGTCATGGTCGCGCCCTTGCTGATCTTGAACAGCTCGCCGTCGTCCTCTGTCTTTTTGATGGTTCGGATTATGGGATAACCGTTAAGATCAAGATTTACTTTCTGGTTTTCACCGAGCTCCAATGCGCTGCCGAGCAGCCACGCGCTCTCGAGGCGAATGGTCAGCGACGAGTCGCTCTTGCCCTTCTCCCACGCATCCTTGCAGGTGGTGTAGGTTGAGCCGCCCACGGTGGAGTTGCCGCAGTTCTCAAAGGAAATGCTCATATAATCGCCGCCGTGCTTGGAGGTGATGAAGATACCCGAGCGGATTATGACTTCTTTGCTTTCCATCGGTGTTCCGCTGCCGTTGACCCACATACGGGCTTTCAGACCGTAGCTTCTCAGCGTACAGCCGCCGCCGAAGTCGGGATACGCATATACGGCAACGGGGCTTGCCGTTCCCAAGTTGAAGGTGTGCTCCACCTTCTCGCCTTCATCGTCAAGGTCGCTGCGGTTAGCGTCCCAGCGATGCTGGTCGCCTGCGGAGTCCACCAGATCGACCGGCAGGATATCGCTGTTCCATCCGCCGGCGTCGTTGGTGCATTCCAGCTCGACCTTGACCGTGACCTTCATATCGTCGGGCGTATCGTCGAATACCGTGAACACCGCTTTTACGGTATAGCTTTTGTCTATTTTTTCGGTCAATGTTATCGTTTCTTCTTTATATGTCTTGACCGTCGTGGTGGGGTAATTGATCTGATCTCCGCCCCAGCCTGCCTTTTTCCCCATCTCGGAGCTTTTGACTTCAAAATGGTCGAAGAGACATCCATTGGCGGGCTTTGCGGTCAGCGTGACCTTAGCTCCGGCGTTATATGTACCTGTGCCCTCTACGGTTCCGTAGCCGCGCTTACACTCCGCCGTAACGGTGAAGCCGTTGTTCGAATAAGTGCCGCCGCTCTCAGTGACTGCGGAAGAGCCGAACGTAGGTATCGGATCGGATCCGATATTCTGCGACAAAGGAGCCGTGATACCGAAGGTATCGTAAGTAACGCCGTCGTAGTTCATATCGTAGCAGACCTTTCCCGAGAGGAGCTTATCTGCTGTTGTCCATTCTGCGCGGTCGCCTTTCTCACCGCAGAGTTTATCTGCTGAGCCTTCCAGCACATAGCAGTACGGAGTGTCCGCTTTCGCGTTACCGCTGATGCCGCCGACTTCGGAGTCGCCGGTAACAGCGCCGGTGTTAAGGCATTTTATAGGTCTGCCGTAGCCGCAGATACCGCCGATCCTGTCGTCGCCGTATACTCTGCCTTCGTTGATACAGCAGATTATGAGCCAATCGTTATCCGCCCTGCCGCAGATGCCGCCGACGTCGTCGTTGTCGGCGCTGAACACCTTTCCGTCGTTATAACAGCCTAATATGACGCCGCCGTTCATCTTGCCGCAGATGCCGCCGATGAACTCGGAGTTGTTGCCGCCGCCGACGGTGCCGTGGTTAGCGCAGAATTCGATGGTACCGTTTCCTTGTGTACCGACAATGCCGCCGGCGTACTGGTTCCCGTGGTTGACCGTGGCGCTGTTGACGCAGTAGCGGATGAAGCCGTCGTTGTAGCCCGCGATACCGCCTCTGTGCGGATCAATGTCGTCCGAATTGACGGTAGCGTTCTGCGTGCAGTGATCGACCAGACCGCCGTACGCGATCGCTCCGACGATACCGCCCTCGCGGTCATCGGTCGCGTTGGTGATGTTGACCTCGCTGTAGATGTTGCAGACGTGTCCTTTTTCCAAAATGCCTACGATACCGCCGACCTGATAGTCGGCTTTTATCGTGCCCTTGACCGCAAGGTTACAGATCGAGCCGCCGTCCACCATTCCGAACAGGCCGCAGTTGTCGTCCTCGTTCGTATTCTTCAGTCCGATGATCGCGTGATTGTGACCGTTGAAGTGACCGCGGAACCAGTGATTCGAAAAACCTATCGGCGTCCAGTGGATGCCTGCAAGGTTGACGTCGCACATCAGATGGATCGTCTTTCCCGTCATATCGTAGTCGTTCATAACGAGCGAGATCAGACCGCCGAGGTCAGCGGCACTGTTGATATACTGATCGGTCTCGTTTTTATTATACCAATTCGTATTCATAGAGCCGTCCCAGACAGACCAGTTCGATCCGCTGCAGTCGTGGCGGCTCGCGCCCCACTCGGACATCGGCTCTACGGTAGAGGTGTGGATGAAGCGGAAGCGCTGATCGTAGCGTTTGGTGATATCATACAGCTGGATCGCATTTCCGTCATCCCATGTGCCGTTTCTCACGTCCCACACATATTTGTCGTTGAGCTTACTGTGGATGAGATAGGTACCGTCGCCTAAGCTTTCGAGCCGCCAAAGCTGAGCGTCGGTGCCGTTATACTCATAGCACTGCAGCCCCTTACGCAGGGATGCGTCGCCGCCCGGGACGTCGACCGCTTTTTTGTCTTTCCATACGCTGATAAAGGCGTAGTAGCTGCCTACCCTCTTTATCTTCCATCTCTGATTTACATGATGATGTGATTTATACAGCTGCAAATCTGTTTCGTTGCTGCCGTTCAGATCGACGCAGGAGTAGCCGGCATGAACAGGCACGATGGCATATTCTTCGCCGATACCGTAACGGGCGAAATCGTCCGCCTCGTAAGAATCGCTTTCGGAGCCAGCTGAACCGACGTCGTTGATGAAGAGGAATTTCTGATTGCTCTTTTTGTGCTGAGCATGGATCATTATCCTTGTTCCGTTCGAGGTATTTTCTCCCTGAACGTCCCACACGAGAGAATCGTCGAGCTTGCTGTGTATCGAATAGCTGCCGTCATCCATTTTCTCAAGCCGCCAAAGCTGCTTGTCGGAGCCATCGTATGCGTTGACCTCAATCATCTGATCGGCGACGGCGTTGCCGTCCTTGACCTCGATGACATCTTGGGTCTTTTTTGACTTTATTGTGTAATAGTCGCCGACCTTGCCCAGCAGCCACATCTGATTATCTACGCCTTTAGAGGTGTAGATCTGGATATCCTTGAGGTTTTCGCCATTAAGATCGACAGAAGCGTCGGTGGCGTTGCACGGCACGATGGATAGAACCACGTTCGGCTTTATCTCGTCAACGGTGACGCTCGCCGCGTTTATGGGGATCGGCAGACTGAACGCGACCAATAAGAGCGCGATGAACAGCGCGGTTATTCGTTTCTTCATGTCTGTCACCTCGATCCCTTTGATTTCTTGGATTTTTTCGATTTCTTCTGTTTCTTGGATTTATTTGAGTTGTTTGCGTTTTCGGGGTCATTCTTAGCGGCGCGCCTTTTGCGGAAGAAGTAATAAGATATCGCCGCAAAGAGCACCACAACACCGAGGATCAGCGCCATAATGCCGCCCCTGCCGAATACCGACGCCTGATATTTATTGACGCGGTCGCCGCGCTCGGTGCGCTCTGCGTAAGGAGCAGACGGATCGCCGAGCATACCGGTGAGATTAGCCGATGTTGCGGGCAGACCGTCACGGGGAGTGAGGATGGTCAGATTGATGGTTTTGACCGTTTTCTCAGCCTCAGTCGGAGCCTCGGTAGGCGGAGCTTCTGTGGGTTCTTCCTGAACCTCCTGCTGAACTTCCTCTTGCTGAACTTCTTCTTGTTGGACTTCTTCCTGCTGGACTTCTTCCTGATTCTCCTGAGGTACTTCTTCCTGCTGAACCTCTTCCTGGTTCTCCTGAGGTACTTCCTCTTGCTGAACCTCTTCCTGCGGAACTTCCTCCTGAACCTCTTGCCGGACTTCTTCCTGCTGAACAGCTTCTGTGGGCTGTTCGGCTACTGTTTCAGCCACAGTGGGAGTGACGGCGCCGTTAGCCGTAGTGATGGTGTCCACCAGCTGAACGGGCAGCTTGGTCAGGACGGTCTGATCCTCCCACAGCGTAGAGTAGATATCCTCGTTCATGCTGTAGGTGTAGGCGGTGGTCAAGCCCGGAGAGAAGAAATAGTCGTTTGCCCATGTGCCGAGCAGGAAGTTCTGCTCCTGCTCCGCCTTCTCGGCATAAAGCATAGAGATCGGATTTCCGCCCTTTTTATCCTTTGTACGGTAGATGTAGAAGGGTTCTTCGGCTTCTATCGGCTTGCTTGATATGCGGACGTATTCAACGCCGGAGATAGTGACAGCCGCCGCGGTTGTATTACCCGACTGTTTCGCCGCCGCGTCTACGATCTTTTCATCCTCGAGAGCCTGCACCGTAGAGGCTGCAACGGCGGTTATGCCGGTAACTGCCTGTTCGGGATCGGCGGTGCGATCAAAGCCGATGATAGTATAGGTGTCGTTCGACCCGTCGATATCGCCCTCGACATAATAATCATATCCGCGTTCGGCGGCGGTATAAACGGCGTTCCACTTATCGGAATCGGTGATGACGCCGATCTCGCTGATATAGGGGCGCACGATGCCGTCACGTATCTGCGCGAGATATACAACGCCGGAACCGCCGGATTCCAAGTCGGCAGGAGCGCCTTCGGGAGTACGGACGATCTGCGCGCCGTCGTTTGTTATGGGATACAGCACTTCTTCCCCATCGCTGCCGCGCAGGACGTCGATACCCACCAGTCCGGCGCCGGCGTTTGAATCACGGGTAGCATAAAGGCAGCCCGCGCCGCCTCCGATACCCTCGTTGACGTCAACGTGGCTGACGCACTGATAGCTGACGCCGTCTTTATCCGTACAGGAATCGCCCACGTCTGGCGACAGGATCACATTCGTGATCGGGGAGCCGGTATTCATTTTATATCCGAGATATACCTGTGACGCGGGGTCGGAACTTATGTTCAGTCCGACCATAGTGACCGAAAAGCCGTCCGCTTCCAGAGTGTCGACCGCGTCTTCTCCGGCTTCTACACGTATCTCCGTGATGAAGCGTTTGTTTGCCGCGCTGACCGGCAGAGTCGTCGGCACGATCAGCATGACCGCAAACAGCAGGGCTAACAGCACAGATAATACCCGCGTGAATTTATAATGTTTCTTCATAATGATCACCATTAATTACACTGCGCAATCGGTCAGGAATCAGAGGCAACGGACGCCTTGATACCGTTTTTCTTGAGGAAATATAAGATGGGTATGTAAGTCAGGAGCGGCAGCAGGATGCCGACATACTGATAAGCCGACTGTACGAGCAGATTATAGGTCGCGTGATAAATGATAGCCGCGCTCAGCAGAGCGAACGTACCGCAATAGAAGAACTTGCGGCGTTTTCTGATATAGGAAATGCCCCAGCCGACCATTACGGTGCAGATACCGTGGACAAGACCCGATCCGAAGCCGCGGACGAACGCCCAGAGTATCGTCACATTCTCGACGTTCTGAGTCAGGATGACTACGTTCTCCAGCAGCGCAAAGCCTACGCCTACGGCGAACGCGTTCGGGATAAGGACACGGCGGTCATCCGTGATAACTATAGCAAAATAGAGTATCGGCAGAGCTTTTACGATTTCTTCAGTCACAGGGGTTATCGTCGTTGTGACATAGAACATATCGTTGTTGTACGCGTCCAGAAGGATGTGATTCAGCTCAGACACAAACAGGCATGAGAACATACCCACGATCATGAAGATCACAAGGCGGCGCACTTTCTTTTCCATAAGCGGCAGCATCAGGCCGAGGGATACTGTCATAGCGATAAAGGCAATATATGTCAGATTGTCCATTTCTTGATACCCCTTTCCAGAACGGGAACAAACGCCAGCAGTACGGCGCACTCCAGAATATATACGATCACGATAACGAAGGTCGGAACGCTGAAGCACTCAAGCAGTACCTCCATGATGCACAGGAACGCATAAATAAGCGCGAGCAGGTTATAGCCGCGGATCAAACTGATCAGACCGGATTCTACATCCTCGATGATCAGATGCTTGAGATGGTAATAGGACGCTAAAGCTAAGAACAGCATCTCTATGCCGACCCAGACTGTCGTTTTGTTGACGCCCACGATAGCGGCGCCCACGCACCAGATCAGCGCCACAGTGACCGGAGCCGCCAGAGCGATGATCCTCGTTTTGCGGAACTTCAGCGAGCCGTCGTCCACGATGGAATCCATCTGTCCGAAGTTCGCGCTGAAGAAGAACAGGAAACTTCCGATGATGCCGAGCATTCCGACGCTGAAGCCCTCAAAGACTTCACCGTTCACCAGTACCAGCAGAGTTGTGAACAGCCGTCCGAGCATTGCGCAGCCGATACCGAGAACGATCATGCGCACATACAGCGGCGATTTCTCACGGAAGAACCGGTACAGTCCGTAGACGAAGCTGATACCGGCGGCGATCGTCAGCGCCAGCGATAAATATAAATACATTTTGAAATTCCTCCTTAAGATGGTCGAGTTATATATTTATTGAATTCTTCGTTCGCTGAATTCAAGGAAATCCGTTTTTAATAACTAATTTAATCGGTTGAGATCGCCACGGGCTAAAGCCCTCGCAATGACTGATCAATAAAATGAATGAGTAACCGAAAAATACTTCTCCAATATCTAATATACAACAATAAGCAACCCTATTCAATAGGAGTTGCCGGAACGGAAACCCCCTATTCTAAAAAATATTACAAAGGCTTCTTGTGTTTACTTCATTTTTCAGTTAAACTTATGATAGATAAGAGTATAATAGGAGCGAAACGATATGAATATGCTTTTTGCAGATACCCTTAAAAAGCTGCGTACTGACAAAGGATTATCCCAGAATGATATCGCAAAGCAATTGTACGTTACAAATTCAACGGTATCCCGATGGGAGTCAGGCCGCCGACTGCCGGACGCCTCGATGATATTCAGCCTCGCCGATATATTAGGCGCGGATGTAAACATACTGATCTCCGCGGCGGCGCAGAGCGACGAGCCCCCCAACGTCATAATGCTGGATGACAACAAGATCATCCTAAACGGAGGTCTGCCGATCCTGGAGGAGGTCATGCCGAACGCCTCGGTCACAGGCTTTACAAAGCCGTCGGAGGCTATCGAATACGCAAAAGAAAACCGCATCGCGCTCGCTTTCCTCGATATCGAGATGGGAACGGTAAGCGGGCTGGACGTGTGCCGTGAGCTTCTCGAGGTCAATCCTCATACCAACGTCATTTATCTGACCGCTTACGGCGAGTATTCTCTTGACGCTTGGAGTACGGGAGCAAGCGGATTCATGCTCAAGCCCATCACGCCCGAAGGCGTCAGAGAACAACTCAAAAAGCTGAGATATCCCTTTTGGACAGGAGGCAGCAGCGTATGATGAGCCTGTTCGATATTATCGGTTTTTCACTCGGCGGCGCGATCATCATCACCATGGCGCTCGGGATCGTTTTATCCGCATTTATGCCGCTCGACCGCTGGAGCAAGCGATATTTCATCGCTTTATTCTCACTGATGTTTCTGTGTTCCGTCACCTGCTTTTTAGCCCTGATCTTCTGGTATGATCCCTCTATGGCTGTGGCGTCAAGTATTATCTATCTGTTAGAAGACGTTTTCATTGTAACGCCGGTATTTATGCCGACGCTCTTTATTCTGCACTACAGCGGCGAGAAAACAAAAAACAGCGTGCTGTTTTGGCTCGTGACAGCGGTCCTCGGCATATACTTCGTTATACTGGCAGTTGCTCAGTTCACGGACGTCTTTTACTACGTTACGACGGACAACCGGTTTTTCCGCGGTCCGCTGTGGGCATTCTATGTAACTCCGCTTGCAGTGTGCATGATCTTCAACACTACGGGCTTGCTCTACAGAATAGGCAAACTCCCGAAAAAGTATTTTATCGCTCTGCTTATCTATTTACTGTATATGACTACGGTGATGCTCTTCCATATGTTCTATGAGGTTGAGATCGTCGTCGTGTTAGGCATGGCGCTCTTCGCGCTTGTATCATTCGCTCTGATCCTCTCGGACAACATGGAACAATTCATGCGGCAGCAGCGTGAGATCGCCGATCAGCGCGCCGGCATCATGGTATTGCAGATGCGGCCTCACTTCATCTACAACACGATGACGACTATTTACTATCTGTGCAAGCAGGACGCAAACAAGGCTCAGCAGGTCACGTTGGACTTCACCGACTATCTGCGAAAGAACTTCACCGCTATCGCAAGCAAGGACACCGTTCCTTTTGCAGACGAGCTGAAGCATACGCAGGCGTATCTTTCCGTGGAACAGGCGCAGCATGAGGACAGACTGTTCGTAGAATACGACACGCCGCACACGCGCTTTCGCGTGCCGCCGCTGACGCTGCAGCCCCTTGTGGAAAACGCCGTAAAACACGGCATGGATCCGGACGGCGATCCGCTGCATATCTATGTCAAGACCCGTCAGACGGACACCGGCAGCGAGATCATCGTCGAGAACGACGGGCCGGACTTCAACCCCGCCGACGACAACGAGCCGCACATCGCCCTGAACAATATCCGTCAGAGGCTCGAAATGATGTGCAAAGGCACGCTGACGATCACAACTCGTGACGGCGGAGGAACGGTGGTCACGGTATTAATTCCCGATAAGAGTCAATAAAGCGTTTGCCGATAATGCAAACAATCTAAGGTAGGATACTGTATGGAAATGGTTTACAATGATAAAACCGAAAACAAGATCGTTCGCCGGCTGTTTGTCAAGTCGGAAGTGTCATGGGGCGTTTCTGATTTTTCAAAGGCGATCGGCCCGATCATAGACTTGTTTTTGTCAGCCGGTTTATCGGTATCGACGGCGTAACGGTATTGGGTTATATGTCACCGCTGATCATGTTTTTTGAGCTGTTGGGATCGGCTGTTGCCAACGGCGCCCGCAATAAGGTTTCTCATTTGATCGGCGCCGGAAAACTGGATGATGCTAACCGCGTGTTCTCTGACTCATTGATAATGGGCGGAGGACTGTCGATACTGATGACTGTTCTGTCTTTTGCGTTCTGTTCGGGTGTGGCGTTTATTCTCGGAGCGAGAGATCCCGGGATCGCCGACATGACAACGCAGTATATCATGGGTTACCTTATCGGATTTCCGTTCTACACGCTCACCAGAGTTATCACGCCGTTTTTACAGATAGAAGGTCAGTATAATCGTGTGAACACTACATCTGTAATGACCACGGTAATAGATGTAATAGCAGACGCTTTGGTCGTTTTTGTCATACACGGGGGTATGTTTGGCAACCTCGATCGGATACATCATACCCTTCTTTGTGAGCGCGGCCTATTATGTAGGCAAGAAGAGCCGCTCTGTGTTCAAACTGAGATTCAAGGGCTTCAGTCCGAAGCTGTGCATGGAGATGCTCCGGCTCGGCGCTCCTATGGGAGTCATCAAGGGCAGCATTTCTATCAGCGGTCTTGTCATCAACAATTTGCTTACCTCCTTCAATATGCCGTTCCTTGTAGCCGCTAACGGCGTTTTTTCTCAGATCACCGTGTTCGTGAGGGCGGCATGGTACGCGCCGGCGGATACGCTTATGGCGTTCGCAGGTATTTTTGCCGGCGAGGAGGACAGCAAGTCGATCAAGCTGGTTCAAAGGATATCTCTGCTGCATTCGCTGATAATGACAACTGTTGTTACGGTCATCTTGTTCATGTTCAGTGATTCCATCGTGACGTTCTTTCTTCACTCCGACGAGCCTGAGGCTATAAAGCTCGCCGTATTTGAAGCGGTTTTTGTGCTGCTCGGTCTTGGCCGCCTTGAGTATGCCCGCCAGCGGGCCCT